>NZ_DDKU01000092.1:0-10553 GCF_002339775.1 Thalassolituus sp. UBA2590 | reverse complement strand
TCAAGATTTGTCGGCGCCGGCCCTTTGCGAATACGACCAGATGTGTCATAATGCGAACCGTGACATGGGCAGAACCAACCACCCTGCCAGTTTGGATCAAACGGCTGAGGCTCAACTTCAGGTACATACTTAGGCGCACACCCCAGGTGAGTACATACACCCAGCAGAACGATCAGCTCAGGCTTGCGGGAACGGTAAAGGTTGTCAGCGTATTCAGGCTGCTGCGCTTTATTAGCGTTCTCAGGATCTTTCAACCGGTCAGCGAGGCCTTCCAGAGTGTTCAGCATGTCTTCGGTACGGCGGGCGACATACACCGGCTTACCGCGCCATTCAGCGGTGACCATTGCACCTGGCTCAACTTTGCTGACATCGATCTTCGCCGGAGCACCTGCTGCCTTTGCTTTTTCGCTTGGCATCCAGGACTTAACGAAGGGCACCGCAAGGAAGCCAGCACCGACAGCACCGACACCGGCAGTAGCGCCGACCAGCAGAGTACGCCGGGCCTTATTAACGCCGTCTTGACTCATTACCATCTTCTCCCATCATTTAAATTCTTATGCAGCTACACGACCTGCGCTAGTTGTACATAATTTATACAGATCAAGCGTAGCATACAGGGCGGCGCACATAATAGAGAAAACAGGGTCAGGAAACAACCAGAAATACCCACAAGGCATGGGGTTTTGGGCATAAAAAAAGCGCTTATTGATCTGTGCCAATAAGCGCTTCTTTCTGCTCTGCAGCGTTGGATTAACGCTTGGAGAACTGTGGCTTCTTACGTGCTTTACGCAGACCCACTTTCTTACGTTCAACTTCACGAGCGTCACGAGTAACGTAACCCGCTGCACGCAGTGAAGGACGCAGAGTTTCATCGTACTGCATCAGTGCACGGGTGATACCGTGACGGATTGCACCGGCCTGGCCATTACCGCCACCGCCTTGTACGTTGATGATCACGTCGAACTTTTCGAGGCTTTCAGTCAGTTCGAGTGGCTGACGAACAACCATACGAGCCGTTTCACGACCGAAGTACTCGTCCAGAGGACGCTTGTTTACTACGATGCTGCCAGTACCAGGACGCAGAAAGACGCGCGCGGTGGAGGTCTTACGACGACCGGTACCATAGTATTGTGTTACTGCCATCATCTTATCCCAGTTTCAGTTCTTGCGGTTGCTGAGCAGTATGTGGGTGCTCAGTACCTGCGTAAACTTTCATTTTCTTGAACATAGCACGACCAAGAGGATTCTTAGGAAGCATGCCTTTCACCGCAAGTTCGATTACCTGTTCTGGTTTGTAATCGATCAGCTTCTCAAAAGAGATCGATTTCAGACCACCCGGGTAACCTGTGTGGCGATGATACATCTTATCGCCAGCTTTCTTGCCGGTTACTTTTACTTTGTCTGCGTTGATAACAACGATGTAATCACCGGTGTCAACGTGTGGAGTGTATTCTGGCTTGTGCTTTCCTCTCAGGCGGAGAGCAACCTCAGTGGCCAGGCGACCCAGCGTTTTATCAGCTGCATCAACAACAAACCACTCACGTTTTACGGCTTCTGGTTTTGCGCTGTAAGTTTTCATCAAATTCTCGCCTTCAAGGGCATTGTTGATTCGAAAAGAGGGCGGCATTCTATAGGAGGGATTGGGGTAGTGCAAGGACTAATTCAATTAGTTTTTAAGTCCCTGCATTACAAGGTAAAACCTCAATACTGCTCTGGCTCCTTGAGAGAAACCAAGCCCCAGATCAGACTCAGAAGTGCCACCATGACGTCTAACAGAATCGCCAGCCCCATTGCCTGAGATGTCTCTTCTGCCTGGTCATATCCCATTACCTGCCCTGCCCAGAAAAATCCGGCGCTGACCAGAAAGCCAACCACAATACAGGTAATCAGAAAGTAACCCTTTGCATCGTCCAGCATCAGTTTCTCCTGTGTCAGGAGACGCTGAATCCACCAACGTATGCCACCACACAGAACCAATGTGATAAGTACGCCTGATAAAAAGTAAATCGCCATTGTCGCTAAGCCCCCGCACAGCGATGATATCCATGCAGGAAAGCTTAGTTCAGAATGACCTGTCCGCAAGGAAAGTCAGACGAATATCAATGGCGCGCGATTACGATGATCAGGCCCAACACTGACAGATCAGTGCTCACGCGTTGAGCGGAACTGAATTTCCGGCCATCGCTCTTCAGTCAGCGACAGGTTGACGCGAGTCGGCGCAATGTAGGTGAGGTAACCACCGCCATCAATCGCCAGGTTCTCTCCGCCCTTACGCTTAAACTCTTCGAGCTTGCGCTCATCGTCGCAGTAGACCCAACGAGCGGTATTTACGTTCACCGGCTCGTAGATACACTCAACTTTGTATTCATCCCGCAAACGCTGCTGCACGACGTCAAACTGCAGCACGCCCACAGCGCCCAGAATCAGGTCGTTGTTATTGAGCGGCATAAATAGCTGGGTCGCCCCTTCTTCGGAAAGCTGCTGCAGACCTTTCTGCAGCTGCTTCATTTTCAGAGGGTCTTTTAAGCGTACCCGCTTGAACAGTTCCGGCGCGAAATGCGGAATACCGGTGAACTGACGATCTTCACCCATGGTAAAGGTGTCACCAATCTGGATAGTGCCATGGTTATGCAGACCGATGATGTCACCGGAGATCGCCTCTTCCACCGCCGAGCGGTCACCCGCAAGGAAGGTCACAGCATCGGCAATTTTTACATCCTTGCCGATACGGACGTGTTTCATCTTCATGCCCTTGCTGTAGGTACCCGAGCAGATGCGCATAAAGGCAATACGGTCCCTGTGTTTCGGGTCCATGTTGGCCTGAATTTTAAAGACAAAGCCTGTGAACTTGTCACTGTCCGGCGCCACTTCGCCAAGATCAGTACCACGCGGTAACGGTGATGGCGCCCACTCGACAAAGTAGTTGAGCATTTCGCGCACACCGAAGTTCGCCAGTGCTGTCCCGAAGAAGACGGGCGTCAGCTTGCCGTCGAGGTACTCCTGCAAGTCAAATTCGTGGCTCGCTGCCTGTACCAGTTCAATCTCTTCTTTGACTTCTTCAACCAACTCTTCACCGAGCAGCTCCAGCGCTTCTGGTGAATCGAGACCCTTGATCTGAATATCGTCCGGGACAACACTCGCCTGCCCCTGCTTGAACACATGGATAGTGTCCGTCATCAGGTCATAGATGCCTTTGAACGCCTTGCCCATACCGATCGGCCAAGTCACTGGCGCACACTTAATGTTCAGTACTGTCTCGATCTCATCCAGTACTTCGATGTGATCGCGGACTTCACGGTCCATTTTGTTGATGAAGGTGAAAATCGGCGTGTCGCGCAGACGGCATACGTCCATCAGCTTGATGGTCCGGTCTTCTACACCTTTAGCGCCGTCAATCACCATCAACACAGAGTCAACAGCGGTCAGTGTGCGGTAAGTATCTTCTGAAAAGTCCTCGTGCCCGGGGGTGTCCAGCAGGTTGACCATGCGCTCACGATACGGAAACTGCATCACCGAGGTCGTGATCGAGATACCACGCTCCTGCTCCATCTGCATCCAGTCAGACGTGGCCATACGGCCGGTCTTTTTGCCCTTTACGGTACCGGCGAGCTGAATCGCATTCCCGAACAGCAGCAGCTTTTCGGTGATCGTGGTTTTACCCGCATCCGGGTGAGAGATAATGCCGAAAGTCCGACGCTTGCCGACTTCCTGCTGAAATGGTGTATCAGACATGACTTCTCTGAACTGGAGATTGAAAGGCCGCTATTCTCTCTGAAAGCGGCCTTCTGTTCAAAGGGTGATCGAACCACCGGGGTTTAACAGAAAGAATACTTCCTGCTCTTATCAGAAATTCTTGTCAGAAATAGTCCTGCCAAAGCAGAGGTCCGAAGGCGACGATCACCAGTGCCGTTGCCATGGTGACCAGTGGCAGCAGAATCTTCTCGTGGCGATACCAGAAGCGCTCTCCCTGAGTTTCCAGCTTCGACAGCCGGATTTCTTCTTCACCAACGACTTGCCTTGTCAGCAGATGATTCAGTGCCACGGGCGGACTGAGGTAACCCAGTTCGAAGGCTACCAGAGTGACCATCCAGAAATGAATCGGGTCGATACCCGCTTTATAGGCAATACCCGCGATGGTGACGCTGACCAGAAGCACGGCGCCGTATGGGTCCATGATCATGCCAATCAACACCAGAATAGTGACCAACGCCAGCATCGCCATCCATACCGAACTGAACTCTGCAGGCAGCAGAGTCATCAACTCAGCGCGTTCAATCACACCACCGATCGTCATGGTCGTGCCCATCAACATCAGCAAGGCACCAATATGCACAGTCGCCTCTGACGTGGATGACTGAAGGTTGGCAAATAACGAAGGCTTCTCTGGCGTATTCGTATCAACCACACCAGAGGCTCGCGCTTTTTTATCCGCAATACGCTCATAAATCAGAATCACGGCCAGCAAAACAGGAAGGATGGTCGGCGCCGAAAACTCATCCAGATACGCGGCCAGCACCAGAGCGTATACGACCAGCGTGGCCGCAATAAGAAGCACATAAGGGATCAGCGGCTTGAGTGCATTAAAGAACGATGGCCAGACGCTACCGTCTGTTTTCTGAAGGTTCTGATAGTCGTCTTTCTTACTTGTGATAAATGCGTAAAAAGCAAAAAGCGCGGTTGTTAACAGGAAGACTTTTACCCCCCAGCCGAATAACTCGTCGGTCGTCACTTCATTGTTCAGTGCAGCGACAATGACCACCAGCAGACACGGACGCAAAACCACACCGAGAGAGCCTGACATTGCTGTCGCAGCGAGCGCCAGCTGTCGACGTGCACCGGCTCTGCGCACCTCAAGGTATACAAGGCTGCCGACGGCAATCACGAAAATACCGGAACCGCCGGTATAGGCTGTAGGCACCGCCGACACGGCTACCGCAATAACCGCCAGCATTTCAGGACGGAAGTTAAACGGACGAAAAACATCGAATACCTTCTGCGCCAGGTCGGTACGTTTCAGCAACATACCGATCAGTACATACAGAGCGACATTCAGCATCAGCGACGCCAGTTCCATCATCTGATTGATGTAAATACCGATGCCCGAAGCGTGCCCGTTTAACAGAAAGTAGCTGCCAGAAATAAGCGTAAAAATGGCATACAGTGGAGTCGACAGAAGTGCGTTGCCCATATTCCCGCCCGGCACAGCATCCTCCGGAACCTTGATAACCTGATAAAGGCAGATTGCGATGGCGGAGCCGAACCCGAGAATCCAGACCCAAAGCAGCGTCAGGTGCTCAGAGCTGACATTGATGCCCGCCGACAAGGCAACATTCTTAAAGCTAAGCATAGAGAAGAAAAGAATGGCGAACGCCCCAAGCTGGGCCAGTGCCGACACCCGATAATCCAGCACACTCGCCGCCGGGCGCAGCGAGATATGATGCTTACGCAGCAGTGCAGTTCCGCCGCAGATCAGAACTAACACTGCAAGCATGATCCCGGAAGCGACCATGCGGAATTCGCCCAGATCAGCGACCCATTTCTCTAGCGACCGATAGGCTTCCACCGTGGGGGTAATGCGCTCAACAATGCCGTGATAACGGTCGAACTTAAACTCACAGTCCACTTTTGCCGCTTCAAGCGACTGACGCAAGACATCTGGCGGAACGGGATCTGAGGCCAGCAGATCAAACTCGTCATCCGCTTCTTCCTGCTCCCGGATCATTCGTTGCAGGGCTTGTTCGATATCCTGATCGGGATTACAGGCAGGTGCTTGAGGATCAACCCGTAACTGATAATAGCCTTCCCACTGGGCCTCACCCAACAGCAGTAGCTGGGCATGAATTGCATGACTGGTATTCAGCAGTACGACTGCAAGCAGTATCAAAAATGCCGGAAATGTTGATAACCAACGATAGAGGCCCTCGCTCTTCCCATGGGTAGTATTTTCAGAACCGTCGTGAGCATTAAGATCCATGCGCCTGCCCTTTATCAGCTTGGTGTTATTTTTATCGTTACCTGAGCACTATTAAATTGCTGCGCAGTGGATCATACACAGAAACCATGCACTTTGTGTAACGCCCACCAACCCGGTTAGCATACGCCTGAGCCAATCAATTCATCCCGAGCCAATTATGACTGACAGCAGCGATACTCCCCGTCCAACGTCCCAACACATGCCGAATATCGACGAAGACTGCCTGAACCCGATAGACGAAAGCGTCTTGTTTAACGAAAAAGAAAGTGATCACAAGCCCCGAATTCTGCTGCTCTATGGGTCTCTGCGAGAGCGCTCTTTCAGCCGCCTGGCAACGGAGGAAGCCGCCCGGATTCTCGAATGGCTCGGAGCCGAAACCCGGACCTTTAACCCATCAGGTCTGCCGCTGCCCGATGACGCCGATGCGGATCACCCCAAAGTAAAAGAGCTGCGCGAGCTGGCTAACTGGAGCGAGGGAATGGTCTGGTGCAGCCCGGAACGCCATGGCGCAATGACAGGCATAATGAAAGCACAAATAGATTGGATACCCCTCGCACTTCAGGGTGTTAGACCAACTCAGGGGAAAACTCTGGCCATCATGCAGGTCTGTGGCGGCTCGCAATCATTCAACGCCGTTAACCAGATGCGAATTCTGGGGCGCTGGATGCGTATGGTGACAATCCCCAACCAATCTTCGGTTCCAAAAGCCTGGCTGGAATTTGATGACAACGACCGTATGAAGCCGTCGTCTTATTACGACCGCATCGTCGACGTTATGGAAGAGCTGATGAAATTTACCCTGCTGCTCAGGGATAAAAAAGACTACTTTACCGACCGCTACTCGGAGCGAAAAGAAAGTGCAGAAGAATTCAGAAAGCGGATCGACACCCGCTCACTCTGAAATTTATTCTACTTTTACCAGGCCGCCTTTTTCGTATCCGAGGCGGCCCGTCCTGACCTTCTGACGTTGCATTCCCGGCACCGGCCGCAACATAAACAGGTCACCGTTCCGCCCCGTCATGGTACGCGGTATTCCGCAGCCCTTTGCCAGTCCTGCGTGGGCTTTCATATGCTCAGTTTCACCATGAACGGGAATCGCAATCTCAGGCTGAACCCAGTTGTACAACATCTTCAGTTCATCCTGCGCCGGATGGCCTGAGGCATGGATATCGTGCTCTGCATTATCAACCGTAACAACCTCAACGCCGAGCGCCGTGAGTTGATCAATCACGCCCTGAATGGCCTCTTCATTACCAGGGATCGCTCTGGCACTGAAGATCACCCGATCGCCTGCCTCCAATTCAAAATCCGGATGTGTTCCGGCGGCAAGCCTGCGCAACGCGGTGCGGGGTTCCCCCTGACTGCCGGTCGCGACGGCAAGCACTTCGTTGCGAGGTAAATAGCCCAGATGACCCGTATCCACGGCACCTGCACTGTAAGGCCAGACACCCGCCCGTTTGGCACACTGGTGCATATTAATCAGGGAACGACCATACAGGCCCATGTAGCGCCCCGTATCTTCGGCAATATGAGATAACGTCAGCAAGCGCGCTATATTACTGCCGAAACAGGTGACAACCACGCGACCCTTCGCACTCTCGATGTAATGGCGTAACCCATCATAGAGATCACCCTCTGATACTGAGTGCCCCTTTGTCGTGGCATTGGTCGAGTCGCACACCATCGCCAGCACGCCTTCATCGGCTAGCTTACGGAAGGTCTCTTCTTTATAGCCATGCCCCACCACTGGGTCGGGGTCCAGCTTCCAGTCACCGGTATGAAAAATATTGCCCAAGGGCGTGCGGATCATTAAACAGTTCGGATCAGGAATCGAATGGGTTAACGGCAACCACTGCACGTCAAACGGGCCGATATGTAAGCGCTCGCCAGTTTCAGGAATAATAAGTTTCACCTGATGCAGAATGCCGTGCTCAGCGAGCTTTTTCTTCAGTACTTCTGCGGTAAACCGGGTGCAGTAAATCGGGCAGCGTAACTTATGCCAGAGATACGGCACAGCGCCGACATGGTCCTCGTGAGCATGAGTAATAATCAGCCCCGCGAGATCATCTTTGCGCGCCTCAATAAACTCAGGGTCAGGCATTTGAGTATCAGGTTCGCCACTATGATGGCGTGTACCATCCGCACTGACGCGTCCGGGTTTGGGAAAGGTGACGCCACAATCGACCATCAGCCACTTGCCGTCGTGACCATAGAGATTCATGTTCATACCGATTTCGCCGGTACCGCCTAACGGCAGAAAGACCAGATCCGAACTGGAAGGCATCATAAATCAGGCTCGCAACGCTGCCCAACAGGAATATCCGTAATAATAATATCTGCTCCGTGATTACAGGCTGACTTCAGAGATTCAGCATCATCGACCAGAAAGGTTCCAAACAGAACCTGGCTCTGGTGTAGTTTCTCTACAGAAGAATGCGACATAACTATCGTTGGGCTAACCAATACATCTGCATTTGATTCCTGCGCAGCATCGACAGGATTTTCAGCGAAGAAAAAAGTACGAATGGCTGCCATCGCTCCGATATAATCCCAGTCCTCTCCAGCGTAGAAAGCAGGATAAGAGAGTGCAATCCGAGCATTAAAATCTTCGAGAGAGTTCTTTATTTTTTCGACCTGATATTTTTCAGGAACCTCAATAAATACAGGGTTTTCTATTTCCTGCTCAGTCAGCGCGAGGTAAATTTCGGCTCCGTATTCTTCAACATCCAGTGTGACACCGTCCTGAATTTTCAAATCGAGGTAAATCGTTTTTTCAGGGTATTCTCTGGCAATAGAAAGAGCTTCAGTCAGAGTCGCCAAAGGATGGTAATCAGATGCTTTTTCTTCAGAGCCTGACTTTCCTGACGGGAAATGGCATTCGAACAAGTCATTCAACTCATCTGAATACACATCCCGGATATACACAGGTTCAAATGCCTGACCATCGTACCGTCGACAGTTTTTTTTACTGATCCAGGGATCGTGGGCCAGCAGCGGAACACTGTCGCCGGCAAGAACGATATCAATTTCGATGCCGTCATAATCACTACGCTTCAGAGTTGCTTCAATCGCCTGTAAGGAATTCAGAGGCGCATCTCCTGCACTGGCACCGTGAGCGAGGTAGAGCCGTGATTTAAGACTGGCGACCCCAGAGTCCAGAGGCTTCATTGGCGATAACGAACAACCCGCCAGTATCAGAGACAGCCAACCGAGTAATACGGTTATAGATAAGGCCTTAGCCTGAGGGAAAAATATTGCGCGCTTAGTTATCACCTTGTTTCTTACCGTCAATTGAACATCCTTGTGGACCACAGGTGTCGCATCGCTGTTGACCCGTCAGCCAACCAGACACCTTGTATCGATTGCGCGCAAACCAGAGGTAGGCCTTGTCTGCAAACCAGCGAATGACAGGCCATCTTAGCGGGGCAATCCAGAAGCCTCGTCCAACAAGCGACCAGGCACGATAAGTGACATCCAAACCCAGCAGGAGTTCACCATCAGCAGTATCGGCGTGGAGGATGGTGCTCGCGGCCTGCGGATCAATGTGCGGATAACGCTCAGTAAACCCTTCCTGCTGAATATCCACCAGCGTCAGGCGACCGGCCTGATCTGCCTTTCTCAGGTGGTCCATTTCGCGTACACACAAAGGGCAGTAGCCATCGTAATAAAGGGTAAGTTCAGACATGCACGCAACCTCGCTGATTGATACAATACCCCACTATTTTACGTACAAAGAGACGAGAGATCATGCCTCAGTATCGTTCCAAGACGTCTACCGCTGGTCGCAATATGGCCGGAGCCCGCGCCCTGTGGCGCGCAACGGGTATGAAAGACGATGATTTCCAGAAGCCTATCATCGCTGTTGCGAACTCATTCACTCAGTTCGTTCCGGGTCACGTTCACCTGAAAGATCTTGGCCAACTGGTTGCCCGCGAGATCGAGAAAGCCGGTGGCGTAGCGAAAGAATTCAACACGATTGCCGTAGACGACGGGATCGCCATGGGTCACGACGGCATGCTCTACAGCCTGCCGAGCCGTGAAATCATCGCCGACTCTGTTGAGTACATGGTTAACGCGCACTGTGCTGATGCGATTGTCTGTATCTCAAACTGCGACAAAATCACTCCGGGAATGCTGCTGGCCGCTCTGCGCCTGAACATTCCAGTGATCTTTGTTTCTGGCGGCCCGATGGAAGCCGGTAAGACCAAGTTGTCTGAGCACAAGCTGGATCTGGTTGATGCTATGGTCATCGCCGCGGACGATTCTGCTTCTGACGAGAAAGTCGCCGAATATGAGCGCAGCGCCTGTCCGACCTGTGGTTCGTGTTCTGGTATGTTCACCGCCAACTCCATGAACTGTCTGACTGAAGCTCTTGGTCTGGCGCTGCCGGGGAACGGCTCGGTACTGGCTACTCATGCTGACCGTGAGCAACTGTTCCTCGAAGCCGGCCGCAAGATTGTTGAAAACGCCAAGCGTTACTACGAGCAGGACGATGAGTCTGTACTGCCCCGCTCTATCGCCAATTTCAAAGCGTTTGAAAACGCCATGACCCTCGATATCGTCATGGGCGGCTCAACCA
>NZ_DDKU01000033.1:0-8378 GCF_002339775.1 Thalassolituus sp. UBA2590 | reverse complement strand
CTAGCTGCGGCGACATCGCCAGACGCTCCGCAGCCCGGGTAAAGCTACCCTCATGCACCACGCTGACCAGCGTGCGCATCGCTTCTATTCGATCCATATACGATCCAGACCTCTACGACACAGTTAAAGCAGCCAAACCATTATCAACGAATCATTGATAATAAGACAACTAAAACCCCATTAATCAACAAAGAAACAAGCAGTAAAGTAAACACATCACTTAAGCAGAACTCCATAGGAGACTTACTATGAACATTCAAAAAATCTTCGAATCCAATGCCGGCTTCGCTCCTCTTATCCTTCGTATCCCGGTTGGCCTTATTCTGGCAGCGCACGGCTCGCAAAAACTGTTCGGCTGGTTTGGTGGCTACGGACTGGAAGGCACCGGTCAATGGATGGCCAGTATTGGTCTTGAACCCGGCGTACTCATGGCATTCCTTGCCGGTAGCGCAGAGTTCTTCGGCGGCCTTGCACTGGTACTGGGTGTGCTGACACGTCCCGCGGCACTGCTGACTGCTTTTACGATGCTGATTGCCATCTTCAGCGTGCACATCAGTAACGGACTCTTTATGGCGAATAACGGTTACGAATATGCTCTGACACTCTTCGTAATCAGTATTGCTCTGGTGGTTCAGGGTGCGGGCAGCCTGTCGGTTGACCAGCTGATTTCTGAAAAGCTGCGCCAACAGAAAACTCAGGCTTCGTTCGCCTGAACAAAATTAAAAGCCAGCTTAATCCCGATCTGAGAAAAGAGGTGTTATGAGTACTGTAAATACCATTTTTATTTCCCACGGCGGCGGCCCTCTGCCCGTTCTTGGTGACCCCGGCCATGCGGAAATGGTAAGCAATTTAAAACAGCTGGCGAGAGAGCTACCTCGGCCAAAAGCGATCCTGGTAATCAGTGCGCACTGGGAAGCCAGTCGCCCTACGGTGACCTCAGCCAGTCAGCCGGGCATGATGTATGACTATGGTGGTTTTCCGGATGAAGCTTACCAACTTCAATACCCGTCTCCGGGGGAACCTGCTCTGGCAGAAAAGGTAGTTTCTGCCCTGCAAAATGCTGGTATTCATGCGGAAAGCAGCCCGGACCGCCCTTACGACCACGGCCTGTATATTCCGCTGATGCTGATGTATCCGGAGGCCGATATTCCAGCCATACAATTATCACTGGTGAAAGGTCTCGACCCGGATGAACACCTGTGTATCGGTGAAGCATTGCAAGGGCTGGATTACGATGATCTGCTCATCATAGGTTCCGGCTTTTCTTTCCATAATATGCGCGCCTTTTTTATACCCGAGAGCAACGATATGCACGCTGCAAATGCGGCATTTCAGGGATGGCTGGAAGAAACCTGCATGAGCACAACGCTGACAGAAGACGACAGGCGGCAACGCCTTCAGCATTGGGCTGAGGCACCGAGTGCCCGCTATTGCCATCCACGCGAAGAGCATTTGCTGCCCCTGCATGTCTGCTACGGCATTGCCGGTCGCCCTGCTGACGAGCATATTGCGACTAAGATTCTCGGCAAGGCTTCCGGCATGTACGCATGGACAGCCTGAGGTATACTGTCAGGCCAAACACTTAAACGACTGGATCAGCATGGCTAAATCATTTACCGGAACCCTGTTTATCTTCTCCGCCCCTTCGGGCGCAGGTAAAACCAGCCTGGTAAAGGCCCTGCTCGACAGTACGGGATATATAGGCGTCTCTGTGTCGCACACTACTCGCGCTCCACGTCCGGGAGAGGTCGATGGCAAAGACTATCACTTCGTCAGTAAAGAAGATTTTCAGCAACTGATCGGTGAGAGTGCCTTCCTTGAGCACGCTCAGGTATTCGACAACTACTACGGTACGTCTCAGCGCTGGGTCGAGTCAGAGCTTGAAGCGGGCCGTGACGTCATTCTGGAGATTGACTGGCAGGGTGCCGAGCAGGTGCGCCGTCTGATGCCAGAGGCGATCTCAGTGTTTATTGCCCCGCCCTCGATTGAGGCACTGGAGCAACGTCTGCAGAATCGTGGCCAGGACAGCGACGAGACCATTCAGCGCCGTATGCGCGATGCCCGCAGCGAGATGAGCCATTACGGCGAATATGACTATCTGATCATCAATGATGATTTCAACAACACCCTTGAGGAACTGCGCGCCATCATCATCGCGCGCCGTCACCGCCTCGAGGCACAGCAGGCCAGACATGCCCAGACTCTCAAAGATCTGCTGGGTAATGACTGAGATTTTTGTCTGACCTCTTCCTTTATCGCTGGAATCGAATACAATAGAAGGTTCCACTGAATTTAATTCGCTTACAGGAAAAACCATGGCTCGCGTAACCGTTGAAGATTGCCTGACAAACGTTGATAACCGCTTTGAACTCGTCATGCTGGCTGCCAAGCGCGCCCGCCAGATGCAAGTTGATGGCGCGGAACCTATGGTTGCCGAAGAAAACGACAAGCCTACTGTACTGGCTCTGCGTGAAATTGCTGACGACCTCGTGACTCCTGCAACTATGGCAGCACAGGAAGAAGCGGCTCGTGCAAACGCTGAGTTTGAAGCACAGACCCGTCATCAGGAATTCTGATAGACCTTTCTTACAGAGCATATAGTGCCTACGATTGATGCGTTATCTGAGCGACTTACCCAGTATCTGAGCCATAGTCAGATCAAACAGGTATGTCGTGCCTACTTTTACGCGGAACAGGCACATGAAGGGCAACGCCGCCGCAGCGGCGAGCCCTACATTGTTCATCCTCTGGCAGTCGCCAATATTCTTACTGAGATGCACCTCGACCATCAGAGTCTGATGGCTGCGATGCTGCACGACGTTATTGAAGATACCGGCGTACCCAAAGCGGCGCTCGCTGCTCAGTTCGGGGACGTGGTCACGGACCTTGTGGATGGTGTGTCTAAACTCACGCACATTCACTTCGAAAGCAAAGAAGAACAACAGGCTGAAAACTTCCAGAAGATGGCGATGGCGATGGCCAAAGACATCCGCGTTATTCTGGTTAAACTCGCCGACCGACTGCACAACCTTCGGACACTGGGATCTCTCAAGCCTGAGAAGCGCCGCCGCATTGCCCGCGAAACACTCGATATCTACTCCCCAATCGCCAACCGCCTTGGTCTGAACAGTGTACGGGTTGAGATGGAAGAGCTGTGTTTCGAAGCCATTTACCCCATGCGTTCAGAGATGATCCGCAAAGCGGTGAAGGCCGCTCGCGGTCATCGCGTTGAGGTGGTAGAGAATATTACCGCCAGCATTCGTAACCGTCTCAGCGAGTGTGGTGTGTCTGCGCGAGTTTTTGGCCGCGAGAAGCATCTGTACAGCATCTACAGCAAGATGCGCGACCAGCGGAAATCACTCAGCGACATCATGGATGTCTACGGATTCCGTATCGTCACCGATTCAGTCGACGACTGTTATCGCATTCTTGGTGCCATGCACGGTCTTTATAAGCCTGTGCCAGGGCGGTTTAAAGATTACATCGCCATTCCGAAGACCAACGGTTATCAGTCACTGCATACCACACTGATCGGTCAGAACGGCGTGCCCATCGAGATCCAGATCCGCACCGAAGATATGGAGGCCATGGCCAACCATGGTATTGCGGCGCACTGGCTCTATAAGAGTGAAAGCGATCAGACCAGCGGCACACAGCGTGCACGCCAGTGGGTTCAGAGCCTTCTCGAACTGCAAAAAAATGCAGGTTCGCCAATCGAATTTGTTGAACACGTTAAAGTCGACCTCTTCCCCGAAGAGATTTATGTGTTCACGCCGAAAGGCAAAATTATGGAATTGCCCGCAGGCTCTACCGCGGTCGATTTTGCTTATGCGGTACATACCGATGTCGGCAATCACTGTATTGCCTGTCGTATCGACAAGCAGCTGGCACCTTTGAGTGCCCGACTGCAGAACGGCCAGACTATTCAGGTGGTCACAGCGCCGAACGCGCAGCCCAATCCGGCTTGGCTTAACTTTGTTGTTACCGGTAAAGCCCGCTCGAATATCCGCAACTACCTGAAAACTCAGCGCCGTTCTGAATCTGTTGAGCTTGGTAAGCGCCTGCTCAATAAAGCGCTCAGCGCGCTGGGTAAGACCATGGAAGATATCGACGCTGCGCATGTCGAACTGGTTCTGAAAGAGACTGAAAAAGAGACCCTCGAAGATCTCTTTGAAGATATTGGTGCAGGCAACCGCATGGCACCACTGATGGCTCGCCGCCTGCTCGTTGCCAATCGCGATACCGATATTGATCTGAATTCGATTCAGGATAACTCCCGCCTGGCAATTAAAGGCACCGAAGGCCTGGTCGTCAGCTTCGCTAAATGCTGCAGCCCTATTCCGGGCGATCCGATTCTGGGGCATGTCAGCTCCGGGCGCGGGCTGGTTATTCATACCGAAAACTGCCGCAACGTCGAAGAGTACCGCGACAACCCGGAAAAGTGCGTATTCCTGAGCTGGGATAAAGAGATCAGCAGCGAATTTACGGTAGATCTTAAAGTCTATATGGAAAACCGCCGGGGTATCATTGTCGATGTTGCCGCGGCAGTAAACCAGGCAGAAGCCAACATTGAGAAAATCAGTGTTGAAGAGCAGGACGCCCGCCTCAGCGTTACTTACCTATCGCTGAGTGTTCAGGGCCGTAAACACCTCGCACGTACGATACGCCGCCTCAGAACGATCCGCGGCGTGTCGAAAATCGTCCGTATTAAATATCCTAAAGCTAATCAGTAACCCAACTCTAACCTGTACAAAGGATTACCATGAGTCGCGAAATTATTTCTACCGACAAAGCACCTCAAGCCATCGGTACATACTCTCAGGCCGTTAAAGTAGGCAGCACGGTCTATCTGTCTGGTCAGATTGCTCTGGTTCCAGAAACCATGGAAATCGTGGAGGGCGGTATTGAAGCTCAGATTCACCAGGTGTTTAAAAACCTGAGCGCGGTTTGCGAAGCGGCCGGCGGCTCACTACAGCAGATCGCCAAGCTGAATATTTTTCTCACTGACCTGAGCAACTTCGCCACCGTTAATGCCATCATGGCTGAATACTTTGAGCAGCCTTACCCTGCACGTGCAGCCATTGGCGTGAAAGAATTACCCAAAGCAGTTGGCGTAGAAATGGACGGTGTACTGGAAATCGTTTAAACCATTTTCAGTCACGATACAGCTCCAATAAAAAAGCCCCGCTCCATAAAGAGCGGGGCTTTTTATTGCCTGCCTTTTACTGCCTGATCAGCCTGCCGCAAACAATCTGCAGCAGACTAATCAAGTGATACAGGATCACATATTAAGCTGTGATCTTGCATCAACCGGGAAGGTCACTGTGTTGCCCTTCTTCACACCCAGGCCAGAGTCCAGGGCATTCTGAATGGCTTGAGCAACCTCGTCGCTGACCGACTTGATAACCCGGATCACAGTGCCGTTCTTGATGCTCGATGGACTTTCAATCTCTGGGTTCTGCTCCATAATTGAGTTCCATGCGTAACCGGTTCCGAGGAAGCGTTCAGAAAGTTTCCACAGCGAGTCACCCGCCTTGAAGACATAATTCTGAACCACACCCAGTACTTCTCCGGTATCCGAATAAGCGATACGGATTTCCTGATCGGTGTTGATGCCAGAGCCCGACGCCTGAGCGTCTTCGTCTTCTTCCTCATCACCGACCTGATACCCTTCCGGTGAGCCCGAGGCTGTTGGCTCATACGAAGCCAACAGCGACGCCAGCAATTCAGTATCCAGCGTCGAAGGTACATCGCTGCTAGCGTAGTATCCGCTTGAGCCTGCTACCGCGTTAGCATCAGCAATGAACGGAGACAGTGCTTCGAAGACCGCTGGGTTCAGCTGCGAGACATCACCGACGCCATCAACAATGACCAGTGCTGGTGATTGCGAGCTGATCAGAGAGTCTGTCTCTGTACCTTCAGTGTTGTACACCACAGGCGCACCGTTCGGGAAGAACGGACTTACGAACGTAATTGCCTCAAGGTCGAGTCTGAGCGCAACTTCAAATGTAAGCTGGTTGTTGGTTTCACCGATACTTGCCCACTCACCGGCGCCCTGCACACCCGATTCACCCGTACCGATGTAAGCATTCAGTGCCGATATATCGGTCGTGTTAATCGTTTCAGAGGTCAGGCTACCCGTGCCTGCCACCAGACTATCCAGCACCAGTGTGCCACCCTCAATATCGATACTGCGAATCACGAGGTCACCATTCTGAATCATAGTGACATCAATAGACTGGCCATTCAGCGTCTGAATAGAGATCAGGTTAATGTCAGTGCGAAGTTCGATATCACCGTAGCTCAGAATCAGAAGTTCGTCTGCTGTCACAGAACCTGTAATCGCAATAGGGTCACCCTCTGCCTGAACAGAAACACCCGAACCGTACGTGGACAGTAACTCTACATTTTCAGAGCCATCAAAATTCAGCGTCATGGTGTTATCACCAAAGGAAACACTCTCACCGTTAAAGTCGGCCTGCATTGAGGTCGCCAGATCAAGCGCACCCACATTATTAAACAGGGATTCAAACTGACTGAAAGTGAATTTGCCCACCTGGTTAATACCGTTGCCAACCGCATTAATCAGCCAGCGTACACCGTCAATTTCATTAACCAGGGTGTCGTCGCCGTCAGACCCCAGCAGAGTCAGCGGGCCATCGAACAGGATGTCATTAGCTGCAACCTGCTCATCATTGCGGATCGTGAAGGTATCATCGCCAGTAGAGCCCTGAATCTGATCATCGGTACCCGCAGAAACCTGACTCACTGATGTGAACAGAATCTCTTTAGTGCTTACAGAAGCAGACTCGTCACCCAGCGTGAAGATCTCGGTCTGAGCAGCAACATCATTCAACGTACCGCCAGACAGATCAGCAGATTCAATAGCATCGAACCGGATAGACTGTGCAACCAGTGCATTATCGGTAACCGTCAGCTCCGCCGAGGTTGCCGCCGATGTAGTGATGCTGTCCGTGCCTGTGCCGCCATCAACATTCGCGACATCACTGAACAGGATGCCATTGCTGAAGAACTGATTCGCACCGACCAGCGCAAACTCATCGTTGGCTGCGGTGCCATTCAATGTTCCTGAAGACAGGCCTGCAGCTTCGAGGTTGCTGAACACGATGTCAGATGCGATCAAGCCAAGCTCAGTGCCATTCAGGGCAACCACAGCATCATTGGCAGCGACCAGAGAGTCATTACCGTCACCAGCATCAATGGTTGCTACCGAAGTAATCGTCATATCATTCACTTCGACCTGACCCGAGGTTGCACCGGTGTTGAAGGTCTCTGCTGCATCAGTAGCCGTCAGAGCTCCATTTGCAAGATCGACAGAGTCCACATTCGCGAATGCGATACCCTGAGTTTCCAGAGCATTATCGCTCGCGCTGCTCGTTTCGCTCACCAAAGTAGCCCCATCAGTATTCACCTGGTCATTTCCACCCACAGCATCGACAGATGCGAGATCGGTGAAATTAATACCGGCAGACGTCAGCGCATTGCTACCCGTGACATCGAAGGTATCTGCACCAGAAGTACCGGTCAGAGCATTACCTTGCAGGTCAGCCGTTTCGACAGATGTGAACTCATAGCTCGCAGTATCCAGCGCATTATCTGCACCGGTTAACGTTGAGTTGGCATCGTTAACTGTCAGTGCGTCGGTGCCGTTACCAGCATTGATTGCTGATGCAGCATTCGTCACGTTAATCGCATTTGCACTCAGCGTTGCTCCAGTGACTTCAAAGCTATCAGCCGCATCACTGCCTGCCAGCGTACCGTTCGCCAGATCGAGGTTCTCTACCGAGGTAAATGCGATCTGTTGAGTCGTCAGGGCGTTATCAACCGCGCTACCTGATTCACTCGCCAGCGTCGCGCCGTTGGTATTGACCTGGTCATCGCCAATACCGGCATCCACAGATGCAACATTAGTGAAGTCGATATCCGCAGAGGTCAGAGCATTAGCACCAGTCACATCGAAGGTATCTGCGCCAGCGGTGCCCGTCAGCACATTGCTCTGCAGGTCTGCAGTCTCAATCGAGGTGAATTGATAATTCGCTGTGTTCAGTGCATTGTCTGCACCAGTTAACGTTGAGTTCGTATCGTTAACAGTCACAGCATCATTACCAGTGCCTGCATTAATTGCTGAGGCTGCATTAGTAACACTAACTTCGTTGGCGGTCAGTGTTGTGCCTGTGACTTCGAAGTTATCCGCTTCAGTACTGCCGGCGAGTGTGCCGCCATTCAGGTCCGCATTTTCCGTCTCACGGAAGGTGATACCCAGAGTTTCGAGCGCGTAATCAACCGCACTTCCTAACTCTGCGAACAGAGACGCGTCTGCACCATCGGTATTCACCTGGTCAGCACCATCATCCGCG
>NZ_DDKU01000034.1:0-3698 GCF_002339775.1 Thalassolituus sp. UBA2590 | reverse complement strand
GGAGCGTCTTGTTTGGAGGCGTAGCTGAAACACTTCGTCGCAGTGGAACCTCTGGTTTCGTGGCTCAGATTGTCATAGTCTAACTGCTTTATTCCTTCAGAGTGCAAGCAATGACTATATGGTTCTCCACCCCAGATATCCCGGCAGCGAACAAAGCGATGGAAAATACCGCCTGCTCCAATCTGGGCATTGAGATTACCGAGGTTGGCGATGATTGGGTGAAGGGCACAATGCCGGCTGACCCCCGAACGTTTCAACCGATTGGGTTAGTGCACGGTGGCGCCAATGTTCTGTTCGCTGAAACGCTGGGAAGTATGGCAGCGAATATGTGCCTCGATAACAGCAAAGAATATGCGGTGGGTCAGGAGATTAATGCCAACCACCTACGTGGCGTTCGCTCCGGCACTCTCACTGGAGTCGCAAAAATTGTCCATCGTGGCCGTACCTCTCAGGTCTGGGAAATCCGGATTTATAACGACGAAGAAAAGCTCAGCTGCATTTCGCGTCTGACGATGGCGGTGATTCCGGCGCAATAATCAGGGGGCACTTTAATCTACTTCTTCTTTATCTTGCTGATATTTTCCTGCTGAACCGTAGCCTTCTTTTGCGGTACATTTATCCCATACTTTAGTGTGGGGTGTCGCTAACTGACAGTCCTGTCAATGCAGGCAGGCGTTCCCCCGGATGTCGCAGGAGAATGGATGCACTACCTCATCGTTGATGATCATTTACTCTTTGCCGGAGGCCTGGCGGGGCTGCTGAAACAGTCTTTAGCGCCGTGCAATACAACACAGGTCCGTACCGCCGAAGAGGCAGAGCAAGTACTGAATGAGATGGATGATCAACCCGATCTCATACTGATGGATCTGAATCTGCCGGGTATCAGCGGCCTGACGCTTATCCGGCGCCTGCAACAAATGTCAGTTTTTTCACCTGTCATGATGATCTCTGCGTCTGAATCATTAGCGGACGCTGGCAAAGCGTTGGAGCATGGGGCACTGGGGTATTTACCCAAGTCGTCACCGCCAGAGGTGTTGATCAAAGCCATTCAGGAAGTCCTGAATGGCGGCACATACTTACCAGAAGGCTGGCAGGAGCTGATTGAGAGCCAGAAGCAGGCGCTGCCGGATATACGCCTGACGCCACGACAACAGGAAATTCTTCACCTGCTGGCTCAGGGAATGTCGAACAAAGTGATCGCCAGTGAACTGGATATCTCAGAGAACACGATCAAAGGTCACCTGCGTGATGTCTTCCGGCTGTTCCGCGTGACAAACCGGACGGCGTGTCTGAATGCCGTGCGCAGGTTGGGACTACTGCCTGAATGACCAGCCCGATAGACGATATTCAGCTCAGCGATGATGAAATAAATGCGTTTCGCCGTCGCCGGGCAACGGATGATCTTTACGACCGCATCAGCACCATCACGATTGGCACTCTGATATTAACAACGGTGTTGATTGTTAATCAGAGCCCACCGGCCGGTGCTGTTTATGGATACCTATGGTATGCCGCCTGTGTCGGACTTGAAGTGTTCGGTACGGGGCTGCTGTGGTGCTACCGGAATTACTATGAGCGCCGTTCTCTTTCGTTCTGGCGCGGCATGTATATGTCAGGCGTCCTCGTGCTGGCATCTCTGTGGGGAAGTGCCGGTGTTCTGTTTTTTAATCCCGCGGAATTTTCTGAGCAGACGCTGTTATTTGTTCTGATCATCGGGGTTACCGTTTCCTCGGTCAGTACCAATGCTATCTGGTTACTGAGTCATACGGCTTATCTCATTATCAGCACCATGCCGATGATTATTATGTGTCTGATTCAACCTGACCCTCAGTACAAAGGGATGGGTATGGCATTCCTTGCCTACATTGGTGTCGCTTATTCAGTCGCTCGTTCGGGCAGTATTACTTACAAAGACATGATGGCACTGACGTTAAAAAATATGCGCCTGGCCGAGACTTTGCGCGAGCAGTATGAGATTACCGACGCTGCCAGCCGGGCGAAAACTCAGTTTCTGGCATCCGCAAGTCATGACCTCCGCCAGCCTGTGCATTCACTGTCGTTGCTCTCTGAAGGGCTTCGGCAGGAAGTCTCCAGCGATCGCGGTCAACAGCTTGCGACTCATATCCGCTCTGCGGTCACCTCGATAGACGACCTCTTAGGGAAATTACTTGATATATCGCGCCTGGATGCGGGCGACGTACATGCCGAAGTCACTGACTTCCCTCTCGATGCACTGCTCAATAGCCTGATTATTGAAGCCAGACCCGTGGCAGAGGCAAAGGGACTGAAACTGAGTATCAAACCTTGCCGATATGCTGTTCGCAGCGACCCTGTTCTGCTGGGGAATATCCTGAGAAACCTGATCACCAATGCCATTAAGTATACTGAGTCGGGTGAGGTCGTCATCTCGACCGAAGTCGCTCAGCCAGCTCGTTTACTTGTCCGGGTATCTGATACCGGAATGGGAATCCCGAAGGATCAGCAGGAAAAAATATTTCAGGAATTTGTACAGCTGAACAATCCTGAGCGTGACCGGCAGAAAGGGCTCGGCCTTGGCTTGTCCGTATGCCGGCGACTTGCCAACCTGCTCGGGCATGAGTTGCAGGTGAGATCAGAACCCGGCAAGGGATCGGAATTCACCCTTACTCTGGCAATCGCGCATGAGGTACCAGCCGATACAGCTGACATGGTAAGTGATACCCCTGATGTTCATTCAGGCGCACCTTCTGGCTTAAAACCGCAAGTATCTGCAGATGCGATATTTGCCGGCGTTAAGGTATTGCTCGTCGAAGATGACGCCATGGTGCGTGACAGTACCGAACAACTGCTGGCGGGGTGGGGATGTGAAGTGAGAGCTTATGCTGATGCGCAGGCGGGTCTGGCTATGTTTGAAGCCGAGCCGCATTGGGCAGACATTCTGATCAGTGATTATCGTCTGCCAGGAGCCATGGATGGCCAGGATTTGATCCGGCACATACAAACACAGCTCTCCTCCAATTTGCCCGCTCTTATGATTACCGGTGATACCGCGCCTGAACGAATTAAAGCCCTGGCGGATGACGGTATTGTGGTATTACATAAACCAGTGAAGCCCGGCTTTCTGCGCAATGCCATGCGTCAGGCGTTAATCGCTGTCTGAGTGTCCGTGGAGTGTTTTATTCCGCTGCTTCCAATTGCTCGGTTAAATCCATCCACTCCATCTCAATCTCTTCAAGCTCGGTTTTTAACTTCCCCTGCTGCTGAATTAATGTGTTTAATTCATCTTTGCGGCTGGCGTCATACAGACCGCTGTCGCCCATTGTCTCCTCAATGTTCGCCAACTCAGACTGAAGCTTTTCCATCTTTTTCTCGGCCGCTTGTTGCTGCTTGCGTATCGGCGCCAGACGTTGGCGTTTTTCGGCTTCGATGCGTTTCTGTTCTTTCCGGTCTACAGCGGGTTGCTTCACATCGGCTGTTGCAGGAGCAGCACATTCCGCGGTAGGCGTGTTCGCCTCGCGTTTATTAAGGTAGTCGTGATAGTCATCGAGGTCGCCATCGAAACTCTGCACTTTTCCATGATCTACCAGCCAGTATTCATCAACGGTAGATTTCAGCAGGTGACGGTCGTGGCTGACGATTAAAATTGCGCCTTCGAAATTCTGCAGGGCCAGCGCCAGCGCCTCACGCATTTCAATATCCAGATGGTTGGTCGGCTCATC
>NZ_DDKU01000169.1:0-20327 GCF_002339775.1 Thalassolituus sp. UBA2590 | reverse complement strand
GAGGGCGTGTTGCTCGAAGACGGCATGGCCAGCTTTACCGACGTTCGTTATTTTGATGGCGAAGGTCAGAATAAGTGGTATCACGTTGTTCTTATGGAAGGCCGTAACCGGGAAGTGCGTCGACTCTGGGAAAGCCAGGAAATTACGGTCAGCCGCCTGAAGCGTGTTCGTTATGGTTGTATCTTTATGCCAGCGAATGTCCCGGTCGGTACCTGGGTCGAGCTTGGGCAAAAAGAAGTGAACGATCTGTATGATCTGGTGGATCTGCGTCGTCGTACAGTGAAGAAGTTTGTTGGCAAAGAAAAAGAGCAGTATCTACGCCAGATGCGTCGTCAGAAAGTTCGCCAGACTGCGAGTCGCAGAAAGCGCTAATCGAGCCTCAGGTTCGCGCCAACCAGAAAAAAGCCGTGCAATGCACGGCTTTTTTAATCGGCTTATTCAGTGCCCATTAGCCTCCTGGTTTGGCTCTGGGCTAGGCTCCTCACTGACATCGCCCTGTCGGGTGTACTCGATATCAAGATCACTGATAACCCGGTTGCGACCGCTGTCCTTGGCAACATACAGCGCTGTATCGGCCCGAGATACGAGCTCTTCGGTATCATCGCTTGGCTGCAGTGTTGCACAACCAATACTGGCGGTGACCTGCAACTTGTCTTTTTTACCTGCAAAGGACAGCTGGCCAATGCCCATGCGAACGCGTTCGGCAATGCGTAAAGCGCCCGACTGATCTGCATTGCTGAGCATGATCAGAAACTCTTCACCGCCGTAGCGAAAACACATGTCGGTCTGGCGAATGCAGCCGGTCATGGCTTTAACGGCTTCTTTCAGTACTTTATCACCCATGCTGTGGCCAAACTCGTCGTTCACTTGCTTGAAGTGATCAAGGTCGAGCATCAGCACCGAGAGAGGTTGGTCGTGACGTTTGGAGAGTTCGACTTCGCGACTCAATGTTTTATCGAGCGCTACCCGGTTGCCGGCACCAGTGAGAGGGTCGCGGAAGGCAGCAGCTAATGCTTCATGGTATCGAAGCGCATTGCGCAACGGATAGACCAGTGTCGTCATTAAGCCTTCTATATTAGCGAGTTCATGTTCGCGGAAGCGAGTAGAGCGATGGAACGTCATATCACCCATGTAATCCTGTTGTGTCTGAAGTCGGTAGTTCGCGGTGTGCAGGCTGTTGCGCCCAACCGCTATTGTCGTATTGGTGGGCTCATGATGAAACGTCAGGCCGTCGACCAGAACCGCTTGCTGAATTTCTTCGAGAAAGATCTCGAGTAACTGACCTAATTCGAGCGTGGTCTGCAACTTGCCAGACAGGCGTAACAGCACCTCAGGGCGGATATCCGGTCGGGGTGCCAGATCCCCGAAAGGTGTAATGACCTTGTCGTCTCGCAGTTCCGCTCTGCCATTCATTGGGCTGACCATGAGCTACCTCATACATTGGTGATATCAATGTGAGGGAATAAGCGATTTCTGTGCCATAGTTTTAAAATCTTAAAAGTTGTTTTAAAACAATAGGTTATAAGATTTTTGGAAGTGGAGTGAAATTTAACGCCAGTTCATTGACGAAAAAAGCGGCAAAACTGAGCCAAATTGATGACTAAGTATGCCGCCCGGAAGGATGTCGTTTATTTTTGCTGAGCATCCAGGCTCTGCCCGTGCGTTCCTATTGAGGCTGGGCTCATCAGATGCAGGTAGAGATCCATGATTTCTGAGGCTGGTTTGACCGTCGCAGGGTTCTCAGCAGGATACGCTGCCGCCCGCATGCCGGTGCGTGTGGCGCCCGGATTGATGCAGTTGACGCGAATATCACTGGTATTCTCAAGCTCTTGTGCAGCGACCTGCATCAGGCCTTCTGTTGCAAACTTGGAGACAGAATACGCACCCCAATAGGCTCTGCCTTCACGCCCTACGCTGCTGGTGGTGTAGATCAGCGATGCGTCTGCGGGGGCTTCGCGGAGAAGAGGAATCAGGTGCTTAGTCAACAGGAATTGGCCGTTGACGTTGATGTTCATTACTTTCTGCCAGGTGTCCCAATGATAATTGTCGAGCATGGTGCGTTGCCCGAGAACTGATGCATTGAGTAACGCGCCGTCGAGATGCCCGAAGTGCGAGCCGATAAGCTGAGCCAGCTCGACAAAGAGGCTTTCGTCCTCTGATGCAAGGTCGAAGGGCAGTACGGCAGCCTGAGGCAGGCCTTCGGCCTCTATCAGGTCGTAGGTGTCATTCAGAGCCTCTTCCGTACGACCGAGCAACAGAACGGTCGCGCCAGCTCTGGCGTATGTCAGGGCGGCTTCGCGTCCGATACCGTAACCACCGCCTGTCACTAATATGACGCGATTCTTCAATGTTTGCTCTTTATCTGCGGTCATTTTCTGATTTCCGTTTGATTCTTTGATAACTCGTAAGGGTTCTGGGCGGCAAGAGTGGCAACTGCCGGTCAGGCTTTGCCGCTCAGAAGGGCCGTAATTTCATATGGATCGTTGACGTAATGGTCGGCTTGCCATGCTTGAGGATCTTCTGATTCTTCTATATAGCCAAATAGAGCGGCGATGCTGGTCATGCCCGCTGCTCTGGCGGCTTCGATATCGCGGATATGATCGCCGACATACCAGCAGGAAGATGGCTGAACCTCCATCATAGATGCACACAGCAACAAGCTGTCCGGGGCTGGCTTGGTTCTATGAACATCTTCAGGGCACACGACGAACTTACAGGCCAGTGGCATCCTCTCCAGAAGCAGGTCGGTGTAGAGCCGTGGTTTATTCGTGACGATACCCCAAGGAACAGAACCTTGTTCCAGTTTATTGAGTAGCTCAGAGAAGCCTTTAAACAGCTGTGCTTTGTCGCCTACGGTGTTCTCGTAGCGATCCAGCAAGCGTTGACGGTAGTCCTGAATATCCGGGTGGCTTCGGTCTATCTCCCAGGTAAGGCAGGCCAGTGCAACTCCACCATTGCTTACCTGCTCGCGGATCGTAGAATCAGCGAGCGCGGGCAGGCCTTCTTCCTCACGTAGAGAGTTCACGACACTGAAGAAATCTAAGGCCGTATCGACGAGGGTACCGTCAAGATCAAACAGAACAGCTTCGGGTGTCATGCGTCTTCCCGGCGGGTCGCAACGAGATAGTTCACGTCCACGTCCTGATCCTTGAGGCTGTATTCCTGCGTCAGCGGGTTGTAGACCATACCTGTCATATCAAGCACCGAGAGATCTGCCGCACGACACCAACGCGTCAGTTCGCTGGGTTTGATAAATTTATCGTAATCGTGCGTTCCTGCAGGAAGCATGCGCATGATGTACTCAGCGCCAATAATGGCCATTGCGTAGGCTTTCGGATTTCGATTAATGGTTGAGAAGAACACCATGCCTCCTGGTTTTACCAGTTTGTAGCAGGCCTGAATAATAGATGCTGGATCTGGCACGTGCTCAAGCATTTCAAGGCAGGTGACTACGTCGAACGAGGCGGGCATTTCTTCGGCGAGTTGCTCAACCGGTATTTGTTGATACTTCACACTGACGCCGCTTTCAAGCGCATGCAGCTTAGCGATATTCAGAGGCGCTTCGCCCATATCAATTCCGGTTACATCTGCGCCGCGTTGCGCCATGGCTTCACTGAGGATGCCGCCGCCACAGCCGACATCCAGTACCTTTTTACCCGCGAGAGAGGCGTGACGGTCAATGTAATTGGTACGCAGCGGGTTGATGTCGTGCAGTGGTTTGAATTCACTCTCACGATCCCACCAACGGGAGGCGAGAGCCTCAAACTTAGCAACTTCTGCACGATCTACATTCAGTTTTTTTAGTTCAGTCATAATATGTCCGCTGTTCTGTTACGCGTTAAGACCCAGCTCTGATATGCCCTTTGGTGGCATGTCTCAGGGTTGAATCTTGCTTTGCCATTGGCGTGTTTTTTCGAGAATCTGACTGGCGTCGATGGATGTCAGTTCACCCCGGCTCAATAGTGCTTTGCCGGCTACCCAGACGTATTCGGTGTAGCGGCTGCTGTCTGTGTATACAAGCTGTGACGCCGGATCGTAGAGCGGGCTCTGGGTCAGTTCGCTCATGCGCACGGCCTGTAGGTCTGCGTACTTTCCAGCCTCTATTGAACCAGTTAGTTCATCAATACCCAGCGCTTTGGCGCTGCCAGAGGTTGCCATTCTCAGTGCGGCCATCGCCGGGACGGCGGCGGCATCGTTAGCAACGGCTTTAGCGAGCATGGCGGCCGACTTCATTTCCCCCTGAATGTTCAGGTCGTTGTTGCTGGCCGCGCCGTCTGTGCCTAAGCCCAAATTAACGCCTTCGCTCAGGAGTGAGGCTACCGGACAAAAACCGCTGGCTAGTTTTAAGTTGGATTCCGGGCAGTGGACAACACTCGCGCCGGTCTGTTTGAGAATCTCGATATCGATATCGTTTATCTGAGTCATGTGAACACAACTGACACTTTCGTTGAGAAAACCCAGTTCTGCCAGTCTCTGGGTGGGACGCATTCCGCGCTCTTCAACGCTTTGGCTGACTTCAAATGCGGTTTCGTGAAGGTGAATCTGCACAGGCATCTGAAGCTGGCTGGCGGTGGTTGTTATCTCTTTCAGTGGTTCGTCTGACACTGTGTAGGGAGCGTGTGGACCAATGCCTACGTGAGCTAAAGGCTGGTGGCGGTATTTGCTGTGAACGTCCAGAGTTTTGCGAATGTACTCGTCGGCGTTCTGAGCAAAGTTCGTTGGGAAGTCCAGCACAGGCGTGAAGCTGACAGTCCTCATGCCCGCATCAATCGCTGCCTCAATGCTATCGCCTGAATAGAAATACATATCGGCAAAGGTCGTGGTGCCGCAACGCAGCATCTCTGCGATGGCAAGCTGAGTGCCCTGATACACAAAGTCTCCACTGACCCACTGCGCTTCTGCAGGCCAGATATGATCCTGAAGCCAGGTCATCAGGGGCAGGTCGTCGGCCAGGCCGCGGAAAAGAGACATGGCAGCATGTCCGTGCGCGTTGATATAGCCGGGCAGCAGAATATGGTCTTCCAGATTTATATGCTCTTTTGCTTCGGGGCCTTGCTCACTCTGGGGCTGTAGTCCGACAATCCGGCCTTCGGTCACGTATACCGAGTGGTTTTCCAATACTTCGTTGCTCTCGCCAAGGGGCAGTACCCAGCGAGCATCAATGCGCAGATCAGCCTGCATGGTGCTTCCTCATTCGCTTTGCTCGCGATTATAGCGAATGCAGAGGCCAGGGTGCGAACTGTTCCGCAAGGCTGACTGTTAATTGAACAGTAGGGAACGTCCGTTCAGAGGCGAAAACGCCTCAGAGAGCCATTGAGGAGCTCTCATTAGGTATCAGCACGATTTGTGGTATGATCGCAGCCCTTGTTTGTCGCTCTGTGAGCGGCAACTCCATTCAAAGGAAATCCGCCGCCGGCGGGAGAGAGTACAGGCCCAAGTTTATATGAGTGACTTAGCCAAAGAAGTTCTGCCAATTAATATTGAAGACGAGCTGCAGCAGTCGTACCTGGATTATGCGATGAGCGTAATTGTAGGGCGGGCTCTGCCTGATGTCAGGGATGGTCTTAAGCCTGTACACCGCCGCGTGTTGCACGCTATGAATATTCTCGGTAATGACTGGAATAAGCCTTACAAAAAGTCTGCGCGTGTTGTTGGTGATGTGATCGGTAAATACCACCCGCACGGTGACTCGGCGGTGTATGACACCATTGTTCGGATGGCTCAGGACTTCTCTATGCGCTATACCCTGGTCGACGGTCAGGGTAACTTCGGTTCGGTGGATGGTGACTCTGCTGCGGCGATGCGTTACACGGAAATCCGGATGGAAAAGATCAGTCATGAGATGCTGGCTGATATTGATAAAGAGACTGTTGACTGGGTGCCTAACTACGACGGTACTGAACAGATCCCAGAGGTACTTCCTACCCGCATTCCTAACTTGCTGGTGAATGGCTCTTCTGGTATCGCCGTTGGTATGGCGACGAATATCCCGCCTCATAACCTGACAGAAGTTCTGAATGGCTGTCTGGCTTTGATCGATGATCCGAATCTGACCGTCGATGATCTGATGGAATATATTCCAGGTCCGGATTTTCCAACAGCCGCATTTATTAACGGTCGTGATGGCATTGTTGAAGCGTACCGTACTGGCCGTGGTCGTATTTATCTGCGTGCTCGTCATCAGTTCGAAGAAGACGAGAAAAACGGCAAAGTATCCATCGTCTTCACCGAAATCCCATATATGGTTAACAAAGCTCGCCTGATCGAGAAGATCGCCGAGCTGGTTAAAGACAAGAAAATCGAAGGCATTACCGAACTGCGCGACGAGTCGGATAAAGACGGTATGCGTATCGTCGTTGAATTGCGTCGCGGTGAAATGCCTGAAGTCGTACTGAATAACCTGTTCGCTCAGACTCAGTTGCAGGGTGTATTCGGTATTAACACCGTTGCTCTCGTCGACGGGCAGCCTAAGACTCTGAACCTTAAGCAGTTGCTTGATGCGTTTGTTAAGCACCGCCGTGAAGTTGTTACAAGACGCACAATTTACGATCTGCGCAAAGCGCGTGAACGTGGCCATATTCTCGAAGGTCTTGCTCTGGCACTGGCGAATATTGATCCAGTGATTGAGCTGATTAAAAAGTCGCCTACAGCGGCCGAAGCGAAAGAGAGCCTGATTGCGGCGGCATGGGCGCCAGGCGATGTACTGGATATGCTGGAACGGGCAGGTGAAGATGCCTGTCGTCCAGATGACCTGCCAGAGGAGTACGGTTTCCGTGATGGTAAGTACCATCTGTCACCGGTTCAGGCTCAGGCGATTCTTGATCTGCGCCTGCAGAAGTTGACCGGCCTCGAGCATGAAAAGCTGATTGCTGAATATCAGCAGAAGCTTGAAGAAATTGCAGAATATCTCGAGATCCTGGGCAGTGCTGAGCGCCTGATGGAAGTGATTCGCGAAGAACTTGAGTTGATTCGTGAAGAATATGGTGATGAACGTCGTACAGAGATTATTGCGCAGAAGCGTGATCTTACTATGGCCGATCTGATTCCGGAGGAAACTCTGGTTCTCACGCTATCCCACACCGGCTATGCGAAGACTCAGCCGATGGATGCTTATCAGGCACAGAAGCGCGGCGGTAAAGGTAAGTCGGCGACGTCGATGAAGGATGAAGACTTCATCGAGCATCTTTTGGTTGTTAACAGTCATGACACCGTTCTCTGCTTTACCGATGCCGGTAAAGTGTATTGGTTGACGGTCTACGATATCCCTCAGGCTAGCCGCAACTCTCGCGGACGTCCTATTGTGAATGTGCTCAATCTGTCTTCTGAAGGCGAGCGCATCACTGCAATTTTGCCGGTGGAAGAATACCGTGATGACCTGTACGTCTTTATGGCCACGGCTCGCGGTACGGTTAAGAAAACTACATTGGATCAATTCAGTCGACCACGTTCATCGGGCCTGATTGCCTGTGAACTGGACGAAAATGACTGGCTGGTCGGTGTGGCTATCACTGACGGCCAGCAGGACATCCTGATGCTGAGCGATGCGGGTAAAGCAGTCCGCTTTAAAGAATCGGATGTTCGTGCCATGGGCCGGACCGCTCGCGGTGTGCGCGGTATCAAACTGGCGGAAGATCAGCGCGTTATTTCACTGATTGTCCCTGAGGAGAACGGCACGATTCTGACAGCATCTCAGCGCGGTTTCGGTAAGCGAACCAACGTCGAAGAGTTTCCGACGAAAGGGCGTGGTACGCAGGGCGTTATCGCTATGGTGACCAGCGAACGCAATGGCGCTCTCGTTGGAGCGGTTCAGGTCTTCAATGGTGATGAGGTCATGCTCGTCAGTGATCGCGGAACATTGGTAAGAACGCGTGTTGACGAAGTGTCAGTGCTGGGCCGGAATACGCAGGGGGTAACCCTGATTAAAGTCGCAGATAAAGAAAAATTGGTTGGTGTTGAGCGCATCTGTGATGAAGACGAAGCTGAGCTTCTTGACGGAGAGCAAGTGGACTCTGCGAACGACGTTGATTCTGATGGAGAAGAAGCTGAATGACTGAAAATATGAATCATCAGTCACATGATGACGAGATCGATTTGTTTGATCTCGTCGACGATATTCGTGATAAATGGTACTGGCTGGTGGGTAGTCTGCTGGCTGGTATCGCACTTGCAATGGCTTATGTGATGTCGGCGACGCCCGAATACCAGACCGAGGCGACCATTACTGAAGCAGCCCCGTCGGAGTTACTGCCTTTTAGTCAGGCAGCACTGCGAAATAGACTTACCCTTAGTGCGCCGGTTAAAGACGTACAAAATAATGGCGTCGGAGATGAGCCTGTTAGTTTGACGGATGAGGCTGTTTTTGAATTGGATGCTGAGGCTGCTTTTTCCAGTGCGCGTTCTGTACTTCGTTCCGCGTCTACAAGAAAAGCTTTTTATAATTTTCTGCTGAGTCAGTCTGATGAAAAGTTATTGCCACTGATTTCCTCGCCAGCGCTCACGGAAGAACAGAATCTCGCTAATTTTCTTACGCGGTTCTCATTCAGCGATCCAGGGAAGGGCGATTCAGACATCTACCTGACTATAAAGTTTAAGTTGGGCAGTAATGCCGAGCTAGCGCGGGATGTTCTGAATGACTACATCGCCTACGCGCTCATTCTTCATGAGAAGCGCGTCAGGAATGAGTTCGAGCGTAAGGTTTATGCTGAACTTGAGCTATACCAGACCTGGGTTGATAACTTCCGTAGGGTCTACGAATCGGAGAAAGCGCGCCAGATAGCCCGATTGGAAGAATCTGCTCAGATTGCTGCGAGCATCGGCCAGAAAAAACCGTTTTACAATACAAACGACGTGGTTGTGAGTAGCGAACCTCCTCTTTACATGATGGGAGAGCAAGCGCTCCGACAGGAAGCAGAATTACTGCGTAAACGTTCAGATTCTCCATCTGAAGATATTTTTGTACCGGGTCTTTCTGTCGTTAAGAATTCGATCTCAACTCTTGAGGGCATCGTCGTTAATTGGAACGAAGTTGAATTGGTCGACGTGGATCAGCCTGCACTCTTGCCATTGAAACCTGCTAAGCCCAAAAAGCTCCTTGTCGTAGCGTTGGGTGCCGTGGGTGGCACAATGTTCGGCTTGTTGGCTGCCTTGATTGCTGCGGCGTCTGCCAGGCACCTGAGACGTAATGAACGTAAACCTTTGCATTTTTAAGCGTGTAGAAAAATTATGAGTCGTATTTTTAATTTCTGTGCAGGACCGGCAGCGCTACCTACGGCAGTGCTGGAGCGTGCTGGAGCTGAGCTGGCGGACTGGCATGGCAAAGGCATGTCCATCATGGAAATGAGCCACCGCAGCAAAGAGTTTGTTGGTGTGGCCGAGAAAGCTGAGCAGGATCTCCGGGATTTAATGCTTATTCCGGATAACTACAAAGTTCTCTTTATGCAGGGTGGTGCTAGCAGTCAGTTCGCCATGGTGCCTATGAACTTGTTGCGCGGTAAGAGCACCGCTGACTACATTAATACCGGGCAGTGGTCGTCTAAGGCGATTAAGGAAGCGAAAAACTTCTGTACGGTGAATGTCGTGGCCTCGACGGAAGGAAATAATTTTACTTCTGCGCCTTCTCAGGCTGAGCTGAAACTCAACCCTGATGCGGCCTATGTTCATTACACTCCGAACGAAACCATTGGTGGCGTCGAGTTTGACTACATTCCTGATACGGGCGATGTGCCTTTGGTGGCGGATTATTCCTCGTCCATTCTTTCTGAAAAAATCGATGTGTCCAAGTTCGGATTAATCTACGCCGGTGCTCAGAAAAACATTGGTCCTGCTGGTTTATGTGTCGTTATTGTTCGCGAGGACTTGCTGGGAGATGTTATTGCTGGCACGCCAACGATGTTTGACTACAAAGTGGCTGCTGATAACGCATCTATGTACAACACGCCACCCACCTACAGCTGGTACCTTGCCGGTCTTGTATTCGCCTGGCTCAAGGAGCAGGGCGGCGTTGAAGGTATGGCCGGGATTAATCAGCGTAAGGCGGATCGTCTGTACAGTTTTATTGACGAGAATGATTTTTATGCGAATCCGGTTGCGAAGAACAATCGCTCCCGTATGAACGTTCCATTTACCCTTGCTGATGATGCGTTAGATAAGGTGTTTCTTGAAGAGAGCGAACAGGCAGGTCTTATGAATCTGGCTGGACATCGCAGTGTTGGTGGAATGCGTGCCAGCATTTACAACGCAGTGCCAGAAGAAGGCGTAGATGCATTGATTGCGTTTATGGCTGACTTCGCTAAACGTCACGGGTAACGGGTTGAATCATGAGTGAAGCACAGGAACTGGATAAGCTGCGTCGGCAGATAGATTCGCTGGATAAGCAGATTCAGGAACTGATTAATCAGCGCGCACAATGTGCCCAGGATGTCGCTGAAGTTAAGCAAAAGTACGCTTCTCCGGGGGAGAAGGTTGTATTTTACCGCCCAGAGCGAGAAGCTCAGGTTCTGCGCAAAGTCATGGACCGCAACCGGGGTCCTCTCGGGGATGAGTCAATGGCCCGGCTTTTCCGTGAGATCATGTCGCAGTGTCTTGCCTTGGAAGAACCGTTGCAGGTAGCCTACCTTGGCCCTGAAGGAACCTTCACGCAACAGGCGGCGGTAAAACACTTTGGTCATGCAGTGAACTGTGAAGGGCAAGTGTCTATTGCGGATGTCTTTCGTGAAGTGGCCAGTGGCGCCGCGAATTATGGTGTCGTCCCAGTAGAGAACTCCACTGAAGGTGTCGTCACCCACACGCTCGACAGTTTTTACGATTCCAATCTCCATATTTGCGGAGAAGTTACTTTGCGTATTCATCACCACTTATTGGTGAAGAGCGAAGATCAGCAGATCACACGCGTTTATTCTCATGCTCAGTCTCTGGGTCAGTGTCGGCGTTGGCTTGATCAGAATTTTCCTGCAAGCGTAGAGCGCATCGCGGTGAACTCGAACGCTGAAGCAGCGAGACGTGCGGCAGCAGAAGAAGGCGCAGCCGCGATTGCAGGTGAAGCGGCGGCGGAGTTGTATGAGCTCGTGACGCTCCATGCGAATATCGAAGACCGTCCGGATAATACGACCCGGTTTCTTATTATCGGTCGACAGGAAACGGGCCCTAGTGGCGATGATAAAACATCGATTATGGTTTCCAGCAGAAATCAGCCGGGTGCTTTGTATCAGGTACTTGCTCCGTTTCACGAAGCTGACGTTAGCTTAACGCGCATAGAAACTCGTCCAGACCCTTCAGGTACCTGGAATTATCTTTTCTTTATTGATTTTGAAGGCCATTGCGACGACGAGGTGATATCCCCCTTATTGCAACGGCTGCGTGATGTAGCGACAGATTATAAATGGCTCGGCTCATACCCTAAGGCCGTGCTTTGAGGTGAATAATGGCAATTAATTTCTCTGAACTCGCAGTTGAAGGGGTTCGCTCCCTTAAGCCCTACCAGCCAGGTAAGCCTATTGATGAGCTTGCCCGGGAACTTGGTCTGAACGAGTCAGATATTGTTAAACTCGCGAGTAATGAAAATCCGATGGGCCCGAGCCCTGCGGCTCTGGAGGCGATTCGTCGCGAAACAGCTGAATTGCATCGTTACCCTGATGGTGCGGGTTTTGTCCTGAAGAAAACCCTGAGCGATAAACTGAATGTTCGCTCCGAGCAGATTACTCTGGGCAACGGCTCAAGTGATATTCTCGATTTTATTGTCCGGGTGTTTGTGAACGACGGTGACAACGTTGTCGTGTCTCAGCATGCGTTTGCTATATATGGTTTGGTCGCGCGGACGGTAGGTGCCGATTGTATCGCCGTACCTGCGAAAGACTTTGGCCATGACCTTGAAGCAATGCTGGGTGCAATTAATGAACGCACCCGTATTGTGTTTGTGACGAACCCTAATAATCCGACAGGCACCTGGAATCATCGCGACGAGTTGATTGGGTTTCTGAATAAGGTGCCAGAGAACGTCATCGTTTTGCTGGACGAGGCGTATTTTGAGTACGTCCATGAAGCCGATTACCCGAATGGTATTGAGCTTCTGGATCAGTATCCGAATCTGGTGGTAACCCGTACTTTCTCAAAAGCATACGGTCTGGCGTCTCTTCGAGTCGGTTATGGGGTTTCCAGCCCTGAACTGGCAGACTTGATGAATAGGGTCCGCCCTCCGTTCAACGTTGATTCTTTTGCTCTCGCTGCAGCTAACGCGGCGATGCTGGATGAGGAATACGTGCGGGAAAGTATTGCGCTTAACGATCGCGGCATGAGTTATCTGACTTCCTCTTTTGATGACTTGGGCCTTTCTTATATTCCATCTGTCGGTAACTTTATTAGTTTCCGCGTGCCGGATGGTGTAGAAGCGATGGAAGTATACTCCGGCTTACTCAAGCAGGGAGTTATCGTTCGTCCTGTTGCGAACTACGAGATGCCAGAGTACCTCCGGGTATCAATCGGTACTGAGTCGGAAAATGAGACATTCATACGTGCGTTACAGAAGGTGCTGGCTTGAGCAGCAAACTTCTGATTCCTCGTGTTGCCGTCATCGGATTAGGGCTGATTGGCTGCTCCTGGATTAAGGGCCTCAGGGTTCGTGGTTGCCTGGAAGAGGTTCGTGGGTATGACCGCAATCTCGATTCTATGCAGCTGGCATTATCCGAGGGCCTGATTGACGCTTACAGTGAAAATATCGCTGATGTTGTCAGAGATGCTGACCTTATCATCATCTCTGTGCCTATCATGGCAGTTAAGAGTGTGCTTGAAGCGGTGCGGGATCATATTTCCGAGACTGCAGTATTAACGGACGTTGGCTCTGTAAAGGGGGCCGTTGCTTCCGATGTTGCAGCGGTACTTGGCGCGAATTTCTCCCGCTTTGTATTGGGACATCCGATCGCAGGCTCAGAGAAGAGCGGTGTGATGGCTGCAAATGAGCATCTTTATGTTCATCATAAGGTCATTATTACCCCGCAGGATCATACAGATAAAGACGCACTGGCGTTGGTGCGCAGCGCATGGCAGGCTGTCGGTGCCGACCTTGAGCATATGTCGGTAGATCATCACGATGAAGTACTGGCAGCGACCAGTCATTTGCCGCATCTTCTGGCCTATTCGCTGGTTGATACTCTGGCGAACAGCCACGAGAACAAAGAGATTTTTAATTACGCTGCGGGCGGCTTTCGCGACTTTACCCGAATTGCTGCCAGTAGCCCGGTCATGTGGCGCGATATTTTTGCTGCCAACAAAGACCACTTGCTGAAGACGCTGGACCTCTTCAGTCACGACCTTTCTTCTTTACGGGCTGCGGTTGAGCAGGGCGATGCCACCACCTTGATGGGTGTGCTGACCCGTGCGAAAGCAGCTCGAGACCATTTTTCTAAAATACTTGCCCGTCGGGCCTATGTTGAACCTATGAAAACAGCTTCTATTTCTTACATCGCTAATCCAGGCAAAGCTCTGTCGGGTAGTTTCCGGGTGCCCGGAGACAAGTCCATTTCACACCGTTCAATCATGCTGGGTTCACTGGCGAATGGTACGACTGAAGTGACGGGCTTCCTTGAAGGTGAAGACAGCCTGGCAACGCTGCAGGCGTTCCGCGATATGGGCGTAGTGATCGAAGGACCACATCGCGGTCGAGTGACAATTCACGGTGTCGGGCTACACGGTCTCCAATCTCCGCCTAACGCGCTCTATCTCGGCAACTCGGGGACATCAATGCGCCTGCTCGCAGGTCTTATGGCCGGGCAATCTTTCGATGTTGAGATGAGCGGTGATGAGTCTCTTTCTAAACGCCCTATGGGGCGGGTTGCTGATCCTTTGGCCCTGATGGGGGCTATTGTTGATACAGCTGAAGGCGGTCGACCGCCCTTGAAAGTTAAAGGTGGCAGTGACCTGAAAGGCATTCACTATGATTTGCCAATGGCCAGTGCGCAGGTAAAAAGTTGTGTATTGCTGGCGGGGCTGTATGCCGAGGGTGAAACCTCAGTTACTGAGCCTGCACCGACTCGTGACCATACCGAGCGTATGTTGCGTGGCTTTGGTTATGACGTTATCACCGAAGGCAACAAAGTGACGCTGCGTTCAGGCGGCGAGCTCACGGCAACCGAAATAGACGTGCCTTCTGATATCTCCTCGGCGGCCTTCTTTATGGTGGGCGCCAGTATCATGCCGGGTTCTGATATTACGCTGGAGCACGTGGGTATTAACCCAACGCGTGTCGGAGTGATTAATATTCTGCGAGCCATGGGCGGTAGTATCGATGTTCTGAATGAGCGTGAAGTCGGCGGCGAGCCCGTTGCTGATATCCGCATCCGTTCAGCTCAACTGAAAGGCATTCATATCCCTGAAGATCAGGTGCCTCTGGCGATTGATGAATTCCCAGCGATCTTTGTTGCCGCAGCGTGTGCTGAGGGCGAGACGGTTCTGACAGGAGCTGAGGAATTACGCGTTAAAGAGAGCGATCGTATCCAGGCGATGGTTGATGGTCTGGTAACACTGGGCGTGAATGCAGTCGGTACAGAAGATGGGGCTGTGATTCAGGGGTTTGGCCCTGAAGGTAGTTTCGGTGGTGGTGAGATTGATAGTCAGCATGACCATCGAATTGCTATGAGCTTCGCCATGGCGTCCCTACGCGGGTCTGCACCTATTGTTATTCGCGACTGTGCCAATGTTGCTACGTCATTCCCGGGTTTTGTCGAGTTATCTGCCAACGCTGGTCTTGAATTGGTCGTTGAAGGTGGTGATGGTGAGTAACGCAGCACAACCAATCGTGATCACGGTTGACGGTCCATCAGGCGCTGGAAAAGGCACGGTCTGTGCCATTCTTGCTGAAGCCCTGGGTTGGCACCTCCTTGATAGTGGTGCTCTGTACCGTATTACCGGGCTGGCTTCAGATCGCAGAGGCATCGCTCTGGATAGCGAAGAGCTGGTTGCTGATGTAGCTGCTAACCTTGATGTGCGATTCATCCCAACTGGGTCCGGTGTGCAGGTCATTCTCGAAGGGGATGATGTCACCACGACGATCCGGACTGAGGAGGTGGGTAGTCTTGCTTCGCAAGTTGCTGCGTTGCCGAAAGTCCGTGAAGCACTCCTGCAGCGGCAGCGTGACTTTCGCCAGGCGCCCGGATTGATCGCCGACGGTCGTGACATGGGGACTGTCGTATTCACTGATGCCCAGATTAAAGTCTTCCTTACGGCGTCGGCCGAAGAACGCGGTCAGCGTCGCTATAAACAGTTGACTGAGAAGGGCATTGATGCTAGTTTGCCCGCCCTTATCGAAGACATCCGGGTTCGTGATGAGCGTGATAGCAACAGAGCTGTCGCTCCGTTACGCCCAGCGAGTGACGCGACAGTGATCGACAGTACCTCTCTTTCTATCGAAGAAGTACGTGAAGAGATCCTTTCGCTGGTCCGCCAAGTAGGACTGATCTGAGATTAAAACCTCTGTATCTGCCAGCTTCCCGAAGGAAGTCGGTACGGAGTGTTTTATTATTAACTAACCCCAGATGCTGGCAGTCTGGTCAGCGCTTACTGTTTATCCGATGGCGGATAGCAGCGCGTTTTATGAGACAGGTGTATATACATGAGCGAAAGCTTTGCTGATCTATTTGAAGAATCCCTTAAAGAACTGGACATGCAGCCAGGTTCAATCGTTGCTGGTACCGTTGTTGATATCGACAGCGATTGGGTGACGGTTAACTCAGGCCTGAAGTCGGAAGCTGTTATTCCGCGCAGCCAGTTCCTGAACGAAAAAGGCGAACTGGAAGTTGCTGTTGGCGACGAAACCTTCGTCTCACTGGAAGCTGTAGAAGATGGCTTCGGTGAAACCAAACTGTCTCGTGAAAAAGCTAAGCGCGCTGAGAGCTGGAAAGAGCTGGAAAAAGCCTTCGAAGCTGATGAAATGGTTACTGGTGTTATCAACGGTAAGGTCAAAGGTGGCTTTACTGTTGAACTGAAGAACATCCGTGCGTTCCTGCCAGGTTCTCTGGTTGACGTTCGTCCAGTACGCGATACCGCGCACTTGGAAGGCAAGGAACTCGAATTCAAAGTGATCAAGCTCGACGCTAAGCGTAACAACGTTGTTGTTTCACGTCGTGCCGTTCTGGAAGCTGCTAACAGCCAGGAACGTGAAGAGCTGCTGGCTAACCTGCAGGAAGGTCAGTCTGTTAAAGGTATCGTTAAGAATCTGACCGACTACGGCGCGTTCGTAGATCTGGGCGGTGTTGACGGTCTGCTGCACATCACCGACATGGCGTGGAAGCGCATCAAGCACCCAAGCGAAATCGTTGCTGTTGGTGACGAGATCGACGTTAAAGTACTGAAGTTTGACCGTGAGCGTAACCGCGTATCTCTGGGTCTGAAGCAGCTGGGTGATGATCCATGGGTTAACATCAACGACCGTTACCCAGAAAACGCCCGTGTTAAAGCACGCGTTACAAACCTGACTGACTACGGCTGCTTCGCTGAGCTGGAAGAAGGTGTTGAAGGTCTGGTTCACGTTTCTGAAATGGACTGGACTAACAAGAACATTCACCCAAGCAAAGTCGTTCAGGTTGGCGACGAAGTTGAAGTGATGATTCTGGACATCGACGAAGAGCGTCGTCGTATTTCTCTGGGTATCAAGCAGTGCACCATGAACCCATGGGAAGAGTTCGGTACTAAGTTCAACAAAGGCGATAAGATTTCTGGCAAGATCAAGTCAATCACTGACTTCGGTATCTTCATCGGTCTGGACGGTGGTATTGACGGTCTGGTTCACCTGTCTGATATCTCTTGGAACGATACTGGCGAAGACGCAGTTCGTAACTACAAGAAAGGCGACGAGCTGGAAACCGTTATCCTGTCTATCGATCCAGAGCGTGAGCGTATCTCTCTGGGCGTGAAGCAGCTTGAAAGCGATCCGTTCTCTGAGTTTGTAGCTGAAAACGACAAGGGCACTATCGTTACTGGTAAAGTGATTGCAGTTGACGCTAAAGCAGCAACTGTTGAAATTGCTGAAGGTGTTGAAGCAACTCTGCGTGCTTCAGAAATCAGCCAGGATAAAGTTGAAGACGCGCGTAATGCACTGAACGAAGGCGACAGCGTTGAAGCTGCAATCACCTCCGTTGATCGCAAGAACCGCACTATCAGCCTGTCTGTTAAGGCAAAAGATTCAGTGGCTGATAAAGAAGCTCTGAAAGAGCAGCGTGCTAAAGCAGAAGCTGAAATGACTGGTCCTACCACCATTGGTGACCTGCTGAAAGAGCAGCTGCGCGGTAAGGAGTAATCCTTCACCCCGTGCTAAAGAAACCCGCTCCGGCGGGTTTTTTTGTGCCTAAATACTTTGGATTGCTCACAATTGACCGTTTCTTGAGCTTGCGACTTGCAAAATTCATAAGCTAACTGCATGATTTAACTGGAATTATCCAAAAGCTTCGTTCTCAAGGAGGGAATGCAGTGACGAAATCCGAGTTAATAGAGAGAATCGTCAGTCGTCAGCCGCAGTTGTCAGCGAAAGATGTTGAGCTGGCGGTCAAGACGTTGTTGGATCATATGTCCCAGACCTTGTCTTCGGGAGACCGTATTGAAATACGGGGCTTTGGCAGTTTCTCGCTTCACTATCGAGCGCCGCGGGTTGGTCGCAATCCTAAGACTGGTGAGACTGTCGAGCTGCAAGGAAAGTTCGTTCCGCATTTCAAACCTGGAAAGGAGCTCAGGGATCAGGTGAATGATAGTATGGCTGTGTGACTTCTCCGCCTGCTGGACTTAACCAGCTATCGCTGGTCCAAACTCTGAATCTATACGAAGTACACACCAATCATGCTGTCAGCTGAACTGTTCGACACGGCACTCCTTTATATCCTTCTACTCGCAGCAGTGGCGCTGGGTTGGACGCTTGGTTATCGCTATGCGCAACAAGGTAAGAAAGTAAATTATCCGGATTGGATTCCTTCCGTCGATTACTTACTTGCCGAGAGCAACGATGCCGCTCTCGAAAAGCTTATAAAAATAGACCAGATGGACGATGAGTCTATTGATTTGCTTCTGAAGCTTGGTAAGAGCCTTCGTGATAAAGGCGAGCTCGACCGGGCCATGCACCTCCATCAGAAACTTTTTGCCCGCGCGGATCTGGAGCGCAGTGCCCTGTACGCGATTCAGTTTGAATTGGCCTGTGATTACTCGGCAGCAGGGTTGCTTGATCGTGCAGAGCGCATATTGCGTGAGCTACTTGCTGCAAAAGGGCGCAATTCAGATCGAGCTGCGACACTGTTGATAGAACTCCTTGAAGAAGAGGGCGAGTGGAGCAATATCCTCGAACTCTACGAGGATAAAAAACTCCCTGCTACTGCTCGTCTGAATCGTCGAGTGTCTCACGCTGTTTGTGAGCTGGCAGAGAGAGCGCTCAAAAAGTCCGACTTCCTTGAGGTTCAGCTGCTCTGTAAGCAAGCACTTAAAATAGACTCGGCCTGTGCTCGTGCTTACGTCGTTCAGGGAGATCTTGCGTTTGGCCAGAACGAGTATCGGGAAGCTGTGCGCTGCTATCTGAAGGCGGCAGAAATCGACGAAAGCAGCGTTGTCAGTGTTGTTGAGCGAATTACAGAAGCTTTCAGTATCAGTGGTGATAAAGAAGGTCTGAAAACGCATCTTCATGATCAGTGGGCCAGGACCGGGTACGTGCCCGCCCTCATGGCGTCCATGGGGGTTGTTGTTACACAGGGGGCCCCCGAAGAAGCAGTAAGCAGGATTCTTGATGAGCTCAGGCTGCGTCCCTCGAACCAAGGGTTCCTGGCACTTGCTGAGCTCGTTGTTACGCAGCGTCAGCAGCTCGACAAGTCGCAGTTGTTACAGCTCTATGATATTCTCCGCGGCATCGTTGCAGTCGAACCAAAATTCGTCTGTTCTAATTGCGGATTTAAGGCGAAGGAACCGCATTGGCGCTGCCCAAGTTGTAAGGACTGGGCAAGCATTAGGCCATTCGTACCGTCGCCTGCTCAGAAAAAGCCAGATATATGACTACAACCTCACCTATTGTTGTCGCGCTAGACTTCCCCGATATGAAACAGGCATTGTCGATGGCAGATCAGCTCGATCCGTCTTTGTGCCGCGTCAAAGTAGGTAAGGAGCTCTATACCGCCACCGGTCCTGCTATTCTGGAAGAGCTTCATAAGCGAAATTACGAAGTATTTCTTGACCTTAAGTTTCACGACATCCCGAATACCTGCGCCAAAGCCGTAGGGGTTGCTGCCGACCTGGGTGTCTGGATGGTCAATGTTCATGCCTCTGGTGGCCAACGAATGATGGAAGCCGCCCGCAACGAACTAGAAAAGAAATCGCACAAGCCACTACTGATCGGTGTGACCGTCCTTACCTCAATGGAACAAAGTGATCTTGCAGGAATAGGTTTGGATGTTGAACCGATGAAGCAAGTTGAGCGATTAGCGAAGCTTACTCAATCATCTGGGCTGGATGGTGTGGTCTGTTCGGCTCGTGAGGTTGCTCTCATCCGGGATGTATGCGGTCCAGAATTCCTTACTGTTACGCCGGGAATACGACCCGAAGGTTCTGATGTAGGCGATCAGAAACGCGTTATGACGCCGAAGCAGGCGGTTGACGCTGGCGTGGATTATATGGTGATTGGCAGGCCCATTACTGAAGCTGCACATAGTGGGTGTGCACTTGAAACGATAGCAGGCGAAGTGGCCTAAAAGAATTTAGTTGTGGAAAGAAAAATGACGGATAAAAAAGTTGCACTCATCACCGGCGTTACCGGTCAGGATGGTTCTTACCTAGCAGAGTTCCTGCTTGAAAAAGGCTACGAAGTCCACGGTATCAAGCGTCGTGCCTCACTGTTTAATACTGAGCGTGTGGATCACATCTATCAGGATCCGCACGAAGAAAACGTGAATTTTCACCTGCATTACGGTGATCTGACAGACTCTTCTAACCTGACGCGTATCCTCAAAGAAGTACAGCCGGACGAAGTATACAACCTGGGCGCACAGTCTCACGTTGCTGTTTCCTTCGAGTCACCGGAATACACGGCTGATGTCGATGCAATGGGAACGTTGCGTCTGCTTGAGGCGATTCGTTTCTTAGGGCTTGAGAAGAAAACGCGCTTCTATCAGGCTTCTACCTCTGAGCTGTATGGTCTGGTGCAGGAAATCCCTCAGAAGGAGACCACACCTTTCTATCCCCGCTCTCCATACGCCGTTGCAAAAATGTACGCGTACTGGATTACGGTAAATTATCGTGAGTCATACGGTATGTACGCCTGTAATGGCATTCTGTTTAACCACGAATCTCCACGTCGTGGCGAAACCTTCGTTACCCGT
>NZ_DDKU01000011.1:12588-13320 GCF_002339775.1 Thalassolituus sp. UBA2590 | reverse complement strand
GGATCGTTGTGAGATTCAGGTGTCATACGCCATTGGTGTAGCTGAACCGACGTCTATCTCGGTCAACACCTTCGGTACTGGCAAGATCAGCGACATCGAATTGGCACGCGTAATCCGCGAAGTGTTCGATCTGCGTCCATACGCGATCCAGAACCAGCTGGAACTGCTGAATCCTATGTATCAGGCCACTGCCGCTTACGGCCACTTTGGTCGCGAGCCTTACGAGATGACCTACGAGTACACCGAAAACGGCGAGAAGAAGAGCAAAACCTTCACTGCGTTCACCTGGGAGCGCACTGACAAGGTCGATGCACTGAAAACCGCCGCCGGCGTCTGATTACAGCGCTTAATTTCATTTATTTTCTGGTCGCTGGTATTCCCCGGCGACCGTAACAGCAAAAGGGCAAAAACATGACCCAGTTTACTGATTACAAAGTTGCAGACATGAGCCTCGCCGATTGGGGCCGCAAAGAAATTAAAATCGCCGAAGGCGAAATGCCAGCCCTGATGGCGCTGCGCCGTAAGTACAAAGAATCACAGCCATTAGCCGGTGCTAAGATCATGGGCTGTATTCACATGACCATTCAGACCGCGGTTCTGATTGAGACTCTGGTGGATCTGGGTGCTGACGTCCGCTGGTCTTCGTGCAACATTTTCTCGACTCAGGATCACGCGGCTGCTGCCATCGCGGCGGCGGGTATTCCAGTCTTCGCCTGGAAAGGTGAAACCGAA
>NZ_DDKU01000011.1:12031-12297 GCF_002339775.1 Thalassolituus sp. UBA2590 | reverse complement strand
GGAAAGGTGAAACCGAAGAAGAATTCCTGTGGTGCATCAAGCAGACCATTCTTGCCGAGAAAGACGGCGACAAAGTATGGGATGCCAACATGATCCTGGACGACGGTGGTGACCTGACTGAGATGGTTCACAACGACTTCCCAGCACTGCTGAATGACATCCACGGCATCTCTGAAGAGACCACGACCGGTGTTCACCGTCTGCTGGAAATGTTGGAAAAAGGCGAACTAAAAGTACCTGCAATCAACGTGAACGACTCGGTCACC
>NZ_DDKU01000011.1:11309-11730 GCF_002339775.1 Thalassolituus sp. UBA2590 | reverse complement strand
CAACGTGAACGACTCGGTCACCAAAGCGAAGAACGACAACAAGTACGGCTGTCGTCACTCTCTGAACGATGCCATCAAGCGCGGTACCGACCATCTGCTGTCTGGTAAGAAAGCACTGGTGATCGGTTACGGTGACGTGGGTAAAGGTTCTGCCGCGTCTCTGCGTCAGGAAGGCATGATCGTTAAAGTGACTGAGATCGACCCTATCTGTGCTATGCAAGCGTGCATGGACGGCTTCGAAGTCGTTTCTCCGTACATCAACGGCGAAAACAACGGTACGCTGGAATGCGTCGACGCGGACCTGCTGGGCAAAACCGACCTGATCGTAACGACCACGGGTAACGTGAACGTTTGCGACAAAAACATGCTTCAGAAGCTGAAGAGCGGCGCCGTTGTCTGTAACATCGGCCACTTCGACAAC
>NZ_DDKU01000011.1:0-11004 GCF_002339775.1 Thalassolituus sp. UBA2590 | reverse complement strand
ATCGGCCACTTCGACAACGAGATCGACACCGCTTACATGCGTGAGAACTGGAAGTGGGAAGAAGTGAAGCCACAGGTACACAAGGTGTACCGTGACGAAGCCGCAGACGATCATCTGATCTTGCTGTCTGAAGGCCGTCTGGTGAACCTGGGTAACGCCACCGGTCACCCATCACGTATCATGGACGGCTCGTTCGCCAACCAGGTACTGGCGCAGATCTATCTGTATGAGCGCAAATTCGCCGATATGATGGAAGCTGAGAAGAAAGAAAGCATCTATGTGAAAGTTCTGCCGAAAAAGCTGGATGAAGAAGTGGCCAAAGACATGGTGGAAGGCTTCGGTGGCGTGATCACTAAACTGACGGGTGATCAAGCGAGCTACATTAATGTTGATGTGGATGGCCCGTATAAGCCAGAAGCCTATAAATATTAATGTTTGAGCGGAGCTAGCTGCATCGCCAGCTCTTTGTTGGATTTGCTCCGGAAATGCTCATGTATGATTTATACACTGCGCGTTCCGAAGCAAATCCGCCTCGATCTGGCTTCTTCGCTAACGCTCCTGAGGCTATGATAAGTGCGAAGTAAATAGCCAATAACAAGATAATAGGTAGCGGCGAACAGCGCCTCTACCGGATCAAGAGAAGTTAAGATGACGACCTTAAGTTTTGAATTTTTCCCGACCAAAACCGAGGAAGGGACAGAAAAACTCCTGAAAGTGCGCGACGAACTCGCTGCCTTTAATCCAGAGTTTTTCTCGGTGACCTACGGTGCCGGTGGCTCTACCCGCGACCGCACCTACGCCATCGTCAAAGCCATTCAGGAACGCGGTATCGCTGCAGCCCCTCACCTGTCGTGCGTGGGTGACAGTAAGGACGATCTGCGCTCACTGCTGAATGAATACAAGGACCTCGGCATCGACCGCATTGTTACCCTGCGCGGCGACCTGCCAAGCGGCGCCGGCCTCGCCAGCAGCGAGCTGCGCTATGCCAACGAACTGGTCGAGTTCATCCGCGAAGAAACCGGCGATCACTTCACTCTTGAGGTCGCGGCTTACCCAGAGATGCACCCTCAGGCGACCAGCTTCGAAAAAGACCTCGAACACTTCGTCAACAAAGTGAAGGCTGGTGCAGACAGCGCAATCACTCAGTACTTCTTCAACGCCGACAGCTACTTCAACTTCGTTGATCGTGTACGTGACATGGGCGTCGATATCCCGATCATTCCGGGCATCATGCCAATCACCAACTACAGCAAGCTGGCACGTTTCTCGGACGCTTGTGGCGCCGAGATTCCACGCTGGATCCGCAAGCAACTGGAAGCCTACGGCGATAACAACGAGTCTATTCAGCAATTTGGTGAAGAGGTGGTAACGGAAATGTGCCATCGCCTGTTAGAAGGCGGCGCACCAGGTATTCACTTCTATACCCTCAATCAGTCTGAAGCCAGCCTGCGTGTGTGGCGTAATCTGGTTTAATCGGACACACCTATGTCTCAGCAACTCTTTCTGGCATCGACACCCTTACATATTCTGAATTCGGTGGCGATCGCCAGTAAGACGCCCAGCACCCCTGCATGCCTGTGGTTGATTGATCAACCTATCGTAGAAAACAACCCTTACTTCGATCTCATTAAGAGCTGGCATAACTCGCCGTTCAGTGAATTGCGCATCAGTCAGGGTCATATCAAAGGCACCAAGGCGAAACTGGAAAACCGTAAACGCGTATTTGCGGAATTTGAGCAATGGGTAACGCGGAACGAACCAGGACAACTCTTCACCGGGAATGATCGACGTATTGAGTTTCAGTACGCAATGCATTGCGCGAAGTCCAAGCGCAGTGACGTGCAAGGCATCTATATGGATGAAGGCACGTTCACGTATGTAGGACGCGAGGCTTCAGCCAGCTTTTCAGATCGTATTGTTGATAACTGGCTGAAAAAACTGACGTACGGCTTCTGGTGGAAGAATCCTCCGACCATTGGTGCATCCCAATGGATTTCAGACGTCTATGCAGCTTTCCCTGATCTGGTTCACCCGTTACTGGCACAAAAGAAACTCCATCCTCTTCAACCTGCCCACACCGATAACCCTACAGTACGGGACTTCTGCTCACTTCTGGTCAAGCACTTCGGCGCTGATCCACAAACATTGAAAGATCTCGGTGCAGTACTTACGCTCCCTCATGAGTCAATTATCACTAAGTTAGATGGCTATAAGGATGCAATGGATTCTGTGATGGCAGAGATAATCAGCGATGGCAGAATAGTTGGCGTCAAGTACCATCCTCGCAACACCAACCCAGATATACTGCAGGCTGAAAACCGGACTGGCGCCTACGTCATTCCCCATCGAATACCGTTTGAAGCGATTTTGCCCCTACTTCCCCCTGAAGCAACGATCATCGGAGATCTTTCTTCGACACTGATCAACGGCCGCTGGCTCAGGCCCGACGCGCAAATCATATCGATTAAAAACCCAGAGGCACCTCTCGCCAGCGAGTTTGAGCATTTTTTTTCTCGGATTGGCGTTACCAGCGTTGCTGCCAATGAAGTATCTCAGGGAACAACGCTCGAAGCCTGATACATATTGCGACCAAGCTCGTGAATTGGCCTATTAGCTCTCTATTGTGCCGCTGAGGGAATAGTCAATTGGCCTATAAAAACTGGAACCTAATACATAAAACAATGACAATAGCATGACAACCGCAAAGATTAAGGGTACCTCTATGGATATTATCGATCTGTCAGAAGCAGAGTTGATAGGCCAGGGGCGAGACCGGGATTGCTATCGCCACCCACTCATCAATAACCAGTGCATCAAAGTGTCACGCAAACCACAGAAGCAAACACGTCGTGAGAGAGCGTACTTTGCTTATCTGATGAAGCAAGGCGTAGACACGTCGAAGTTGGCGCACTACATGGGGACTGTCAAGACGAGCCGCGGGGAAGGTGCGGCTTGCGAACTGATGTTGAACGATGACGGAGAAGTATCATCGACCCTGTCAAACGCTGTGCGAAATAAAGAGTTTCCCGAAAATACGATCAGAGCCCTCATGGATGAGCTGCGTGAATACCTCCTGGAACAACAGATCTGCGTTCGGGATCTCAGCCCTAACAACATCATGTGCCAGGTCCAGAATGGTCATCCGCGTTTAGTTATCGTTGATGGAGTCAGCAATCCGGGAGTGAACCCTCTTAACATCCGGATTCCAGCGCTATCACGATACTTTATTAACAAGTCCTGGAAGTCACTCGAAAAAAAGTTCGCGGCACTGTCAAACGGGGCTATTGAGAAAGCCGGTAACAATGCATGCATGGCTGTCCCAGATGCAGCGTAGTTGATGACGTGTACATAAATTAATCTCTGAGATATGATTGGGCGCTTTACGCGAACGGTCATTTCTATGCATCTGTCGATGAATCTGCTCATTAAAAATGAAGCAGACATTATTGCTGAAAACATCCGGGTCCACGCCGCCTTAGGTGTCGATAGTTTCGTTGTTATGGATAACGGATCGACAGATGGCACCTTGGAAATCGTTCGTGCACTCGCCAATACCCTGCCAATTACAGTGATTGAGCGCCCTACTCTGGACTACCAGCAAAGTCACTGGAAAACCGAGATGGCGAAGATGGCGCGAAAGGATTTTGGTGCTGACTGGACAATCGCGAACGATGCAGATGAGTTCTGGATACCATCACCAGGGTGTAACCTGAAAGATGAGCTGACACAAACAGGGTCGATCATTCACTGCCAGCGCAAAAATATACTTTTCGAACGTGAAGCATTTGATCGTGGAGCAGATTTTTTCACACAGAACCTATGTGTCTCTTCGCCGATAAACTACCGGAAAGGTGGTGAAGTGGAAGAGGTCGAGCGATCTATTATGCTCGGAAAAATCCACGGTAAAGTCATTGTCCGTAGCCCCGGCATGCTGAGAATCAAAGGTGGAAACCATAGAGCCTGGCACGCCTGGGGCTGGTTAAATCAGAAACAGTCAGAAAGAATTACGGTCTATCACTATCCGATCAGGTCCCGGGAGTCTTTTGTAGCAAACATTGAAAATCGCTCGGCATTACTGAAAAAAGGCGTATCGAAAATGGGGAACCATTACAGACGCTGGGTTAAGCTCCATGATTCAGGACAACTGGAACAGGAAATTGACCGTTTAACAGTCCCAAAAGAGAGAAAAAGCACGCTGCTTGACCTCGGTATCATTTGTGAAGATCCACACCCTACTAAGGTAATCACGCAAGCGCTGAACGCCAGCTGATTACATAAATATCACCCCGGTTCTATACCGGTCAGAGTTTTAAAATAGCGATCCATGTATAACGTCGTCTGCTTAAAATGGGGCTCTAAGTACCCCGCTGAATTCGTGAATCGTCTGCATAATATGGTTCGCCGTAATACCACAGTGCCGATAAATTTCTACTGCATCACAGACAACCCCGAGGGTCTCGATGAAGGAATAAACTTCCGCATGTTACCTGATCTTGGTATCAAGGGATGGTGGTATAAGCTGATGCTGTTTAAATCCGAACTCTTCGATATCTCAGGCACCACTATTTTCCTCGATCTGGATGTTGTGATCACCGCAAACATTGATGAGCTTTTCACTTATGCACCCGGCACATTCCGTATCATCAAAGACCTGAAAAAAGGTTTCAACAGCTCTGTATTCCGCCTGGAAATAGGTAGCCAGACAGAAGTCTGGGAACGCTTCTGGGAGAACAAAGAAAGTATTATTGAGCGACTTCACGGCGACCAGGACTGGATTGCAGAGGCCATTCCACAGCACATGAATGAATGGCCCCGCGAATGGGTGGTCTCCTTCAAGAAGCAATGTAATGCACGGGCTAAGCGCACATGGGGAGCTATCGGCCGCATACTTCTTAAACTCGACATGTTTCCGACAACCAAAGGATATGCACAACTACCGCAAGGCGCAAAAATCGTCATCTTCCATGGAAAACCCGATCCTGTTGATGTTATGAACGGTCCATGGGGGGTATGGAAGGAAGCGCCCTGGATCAGAGAATACTGGAAATAGTAACGTGCTGACCAGAATACGCAGAGACAACAGTAAGACACTTATACAGCACTTTTTACGAACCTCTGGCAATGCAGGACAGGGCCGCGAACTTACTCTGGGTGAAATCCTGCTCGACCATCATGTATCGACAGTAGGCATGCTCTCAGGGACATCAATGGTTCTGAAACTGGTGAAAGCGCGGACCTGGCATGAACATGTTAAGGTTTTCTGGAAGCGAAGTAGAACCCATACTGAGTACACGGGTGCCCAGCTTCTACGGTCTATTGGGATTGGTGCTCCGGAAGTGTATGAGATGGGCATTTCTTTTCCAATCCCACGCAACGCCTTGTATATCGGCTATTACCTGATGGAAAATCTGACGGAATCAGGTTTACTCTCTCTCTCTGATATACAGAAGGATCTGAACGACCAGCAGGTCTCGCTTCTGACCGATCAGATTAGAATCACACTGCAAACGTTAAAACAGCATTCCGTTCTTTATTCAGACCTCCACCTTGATAATATTTTTTGTCATCCAGAAACCATGGAACTGAAGTTTATTGATACAGGGGCAAAGCGCTACAAGCGCCGTAAGGTGTTTGAAAAGAAACACCGCAAGGCTATCAGGAACCTGCTCAACAGCTTAGAATCTTCAAGCCTGAAAGGGACTGAGCTTGATCTTTATTGTCAAAGCATTAATAAGTAAGCAACCGGGCAACAGCAAAATCAATGAAGACACACGGCGACATCGCTTTATTTGTCATAGAGACGGAACTCCAGTATCTCGCGAGCCTGGAAATTATAAAAATAACGTCACCGGAACAGGTGATCGTTTTCTCTTACTCTGAATCTCTATCTCAGAAGCTCACAGCACGCGGTGTAGACCATACCTACCTCGACCGAGACTGGTCGGGTACGTTACAAAAGATCATAAAGCTTAAACGGTGCCTGAGTTCCGTAGTCAACAAACTACGTTCAGCAAAACCTTTCTCACGAATACTGCTCCATACCCCCCGGATCGATCAGATTCATCAGAATCTGGTGATACATGCTCTTCAGCGCAATTTCAGTCAAGTGCCACTCAGACTCAGAATGGTTCCGGACGGCATTCTCAACACCATTGTTGAATCAACCGACGAAACCTCAAAAGTATCGCTGAGAACCAGATTACGATATCTGAAATATTTACCGTTCCCGGATCTCAAGTATCATTACTTTTCAGGCTGCCGCATTGGAATTGACGATCCTCTGTTTGATGTCTTGTATTCTTTTTCTGGCATTAAAACGAATTACCCGGAAGATAAGCTCAGGCATATCGATATTGCCATTGAACGCAGAGCTGAGCCTAAAAAGAAAAAGAAAGCCCTGGTTATCGGACAACGTCTTCTTGACCTCAATCTGGCAACAGCCCACGAAGTGACTACAATCAGCAACCGCCTCAAGCTTGAGGTCGAACGACTGAACGTTGACCAGGTTCATTACCTTGGCCACCCGAGATCAAGCAATCAGGAATTCAACAACGGCTACAAAGTTATTGAGGAAGATATTTTCTGTGCAGAAGAGTTATACAGCAAAACTCACTATTCATACGTTCTGGGCTGTACCTCGACCGCATTAATTAACGCAAAAATGCTGCTGTCAGACAGCGTAGTCATTTCAGTAGGCATGGATACGCTCTATCAGAATCGTACAGATAAGGGGAATGCCTTACGTTACACCTTTGAGTCCGCCGGTATCGTTGTGCTGTAACCAGACCAAGCACAGACTAGTCAAAAGTACAAACCGTGCGACCATAAAGTCTTTAAAAAACAGATCTACAGTTATTCCAGCAACCATAAAAGAGCTGACCACGAAAGCTAAGAAAAGCCCGCCCGAACGGATATTGAGTAGTGCGGCACTTATTAGCATCGCAAAAAGTGCCATGAGACTTACTAGTCCCAGGTATCCCATAGTAGCCAAAGCTTGAAAGTAAACGCTGTGAGCCTGACTGAAATAACCTTTTGATGCTCGAATCCCAACACCGCAGGTCTTTGGCCAATGATCCAGCTGCGCATATTTAAATGAACCAGTACCCACTCCCAGAACCGGGAACTCACTCGCGATACACCCGCTCAACCGCCATAGTTCAAGACGTTGCCCCAGAGAGCCCGAAGAATAGCCTCCTGCGAATGCCTTGGATAGTTCAGTTTCAAGAGCTCTGAAGCGCCCGGTTTCGGAGATCGTAAAAGCTGCACAGACAAAACACACGCCGAGAAGTACAAGAACGCCCCAGTTTTTTAATGAAAAAAGTATATAACCAAAGACACAGAGAGTGGCTAAAAGAACTACGCCCACACTGCTTCGTGTACCGCTCTTGTAGGAGACATAGAGGGCTGCCACCGATCCTGCTAAGGACAATCCTATAATTAGCCATTTCCACCTTACTGTATGGAGTTGCGTGCCGAGGATGAGCAATAGACCACCAATAAGCGCTGCATAATTACCGAACTCAACCGCATTTTCCGTAGCATCCCAGCGACCACGAGTTCCTGCGCATACCTCACTAAGGGCATATGCTCCTAAGGATAATCCGGCAAAAATTGCAATGAGCGAAATTTCACTACGCCTGAAATTCAACGTCCGCATAGCAAGTATCAGCGGAATAATCGCAATTAAAGTAAGGTAAGGCTTCACAGAGCGAAAAGGCGCGTCCTCATATTCCCGAAACACCCAGGAAAACATAGAAACAAGAGCGACCGAGCCCAGGCTCCCAGCCAGCCAACGATATCGATAGAGGTGTTTAAGAAAGTCCGCATCTCTGAACGCGATAACGCAACTGAGCAGAATTGCCAACTGAAAGGCCAGAACCCCCGTTCCACGGTGCCATGGCTGAGCGGCAACACAGACCCCGAGAAGAACGAACAGCCAGAACCGAGTCTGCGTGACACCAGCCAGCAGAGCCTTTGAGGCAGATGGAAAATTAGGAAACAGGACGATATCTCTAAGGTAGCTAATACGTGATCAATCTAAATATCACAGAGTCGCCTGAACCTGAAGCTCGACACTGTCCAGATCCGGAATCATGGCGGTAACTCCCTCGAAGGTCACGGCAACCTTATCAAACTGCCCCATCCCCATAGCCTCTACTTCCTGAAGATCGTTTTCACCAACGTGCATTAAGCGAGGGATACCCTGCACCAGAATGGCGTAGAAAGGCATCTGAGGGTTCGCATTTACCCCGTTGACGATAATAAAACGTGCATCCGGATTCGGTGCCGGTGCAGCCTGGCCACTCATCAGTTCGTAACACAGAGCCGGAACCAAGGTCCCACGCCAGTCCAGACGACCGAGAATCCAGTCTGTGCTGGCATTCGTTGTCAGCAGGTGCGAAAACGGGATAACCTCCGCCACCGTTACGTTCGGCAGGATAAGATTGCGATCCTTTAACGGAACCAGCAGGCAGTCCACCTGTTCAGGCTTGTTATCCGCACTGGTGATCTGGTTTTCGCTCATAATTCTCTATCCATTTATCTTTCAAGTGTTCAACCAGCTTCAGCGCCAGCTGATACGAATCGCCTACGAAGGTTACTTTTCCAGTGTGTATCGCACTTTCGGGCATAGAGGCATTACCACAGCCTTCAGGGGCCTGAACCCATACATCGGTGCCTTCCGGCAGTGCTGAAATACTCTCTGCGCCGTCACTCCCCATACCGCTGAACAGAATACAGCCGAAGCGTTGTCGAGCGTGATTAAACACTACGTCAATGACACCATCAATGGACGGTCCATAAGGGCCATCCCAGGGGCTGGTCCCAAGACTGATACGGTCCAGACCGACAAGGTCGAAGGTCGTTGATACCGGTGCAATCAGCACTTCACCCGCGGCCAGAATCGCAGCATTTTCGACATTCTTAAGCTGGTACAGCGAATGACGCCCAACCGCCTGACACAGTGCCTGCTCGAACCTTTCATCAATATGCTGGGCGTACACAAACGCGACCGGCAAACCTTCGGGCAGCACGTCGAGAAACTCTTTCACGGCCTCTGGCCCACCCAAAGAGGCGCCCAGAACAAATATATGCAAGGGCAGCTTGCGTGTATCATCCGCAAATACTGCTGGAAGCAGAATCTCTCTGTGTTGTTTCTGCGCCCATGGCACTTGGCTGACTTCAGCCGCAGGCGCCGGAGTGTCCGTCAGGTCCCGTAGCTTAGTAAGCAGCTTCTTTTCCCAACGTAAGAAGCTGGTGCAATTGTTATCCGGTGCGTCATCCATACCGACGAGAACAGGCGCGTCTCCGTCCAGTAAGGAATCGAAGCTCTCGCCGCAGACTTCATCGTCATCGCGAACAGTGACTAACCAGGCATCTGCCTGAGTCTCCCTGATCAACGCCAGGGTCATTCTTGCGGCCGGGATATTCAGTACGACCTCAAACCCAAGCCGCTCCAGTGACTCCGCCAATATGCGTTGCTGCAAAAGGTCGCTGTTAATCACAGCGACTCTTGGGCTGCCCACTCAGTAAACCTCGTGCCCCAGGAAGGCATTGATGTTTTCCAGCAGCGCTTCTTCCTGGAAGGGTTTACCCATATATTCATTCACACCAATGCTTCTCGCGCGCTCACGGTGTTTATCACCGGTACGCGAAGTAATCATGATGATCGGAAGATCTTTCAGGCGCTCATCATGACGAACCAGTGACGCTACCTCAAAACCATCCATACGAGGCATCTCGATATCGAGCAACATGACATCGGGTTTCACATCCTGCAGGACTTCCATAGCATGCATACCGTCTTTCGCGGTCAATACTTCCATGCCGTGGCGTTCGAGCAGACGTGTCGTTACCTTACGTACCGTCACCGAGTCATCGACAACCAGTACCTTAGGCAGACGACGCTCTTGCTCGTGACGCGCTTCAGCCGCTTTATTATCAAGCGCTTTAGCCTGCTGATACTCAAGGCTGGTATAGGTACGGATCATGGCTGGCAGATCGAGAATGATAACAACACTACCATCCCCCAGAATCGTGCCACCTGAAATACCACGTACTCCAGCAAACTGAGGACCAAGGCTCTTCACCACGATCTCTCGCGAGCCCAGCAGTGCATCAGCCTGCAAAGCAAAAGGAACCTGACCGCGAACCAGAAGCAAAGGCAGCGGCATGTGCTGACCCGAGATCTTCGGATGAGAGTGCTCATCGAGCATCGCTCCCAGATACCCCAGCTGGTAGTCGCGACCGGCGTAATTAAAGAAGCGCTCGCCTTCAGGCTGGTCATAGAGGTTCTGTAGCTCGGCAACGGAAGCACGAACGATCCCCTGAATGTTATTCAGAGGAACGGCATACAAGTCTTCACCGATACGAACCATCAGTGCCCGGTTGACCGACACAGTGAACGGCAGACGAACTTCAAATTCACTGCCTGTCCCAGCTTCAGAACGAATTTCAACACTGCCGCCCATCTGCTTAATTTCGCTGCTGACGACATCCATACCGACACCACGACCAGAGATCTGTGTAATGACCTCTGCCGTAGAGAAACCAGGTTGCAGAATAAACTGCATAATATCGTGCTCAGTCGGCTCAACACCGTCTGGCACCATGCCGCGTTCACGGGCTTTCTTCAGAACCGCATCAAGGTTAATGCCCTGACCGTCGTCGCGCAGGGTAAGAACAACATCACCACCGTCACGACGGATATCCAGCTCAATGCTGCCTTTCTCGGGTTTACCGGCTGCACGGCGTTGCTCCCCACTCTCGATACCGTGGTCGACGGCATTGCGGACCATATGCTCAAGAGGAGAAATCATACGTTCGAGAATGGTACGGTCCATTTCACCATCGGCGTTGTTAACCCGCAGCTCGACCTGCTTATTCAGTTCAAGGCTGACCTGGCGAACAATACGACGCAGGCGTGGCACCATACGCTGGAAAGGAACCATACGGGTCTTCATCAGGCCTTCCTGCAGCTCCGTATTCACCCGGCTTTGTTGCAGC
>NZ_DDKU01000019.1:0-17188 GCF_002339775.1 Thalassolituus sp. UBA2590 | reverse complement strand
TCCCAAAACTGTGGGACAGCAGTGTGCTGGCGGGTGTTATTTAGTCCCGATGCATAACCTGCCCGGGCGGCATCGACCAACTGACGAAGCAGATCACGCTCCTGCTCCATCAGCTTGATGCTTTCCTGCGCCTGATAGCCCTGCAGCCAAAGGCGGGTAACCGCTTGCCTGACTCTTAAAGCGCGATCCTGGCGTAACAGCGGCTGCTGAGATGACAGCTCCCGATTTCTCTGCGCAGTCAGTGCACGACTGTCCCCACGGGGAAACATCTGCGTCACCGCGACACTTAACTGCGTCATCGGCTCCTGCTGGATATCAAAGGTATCGACCGGGAAATTTCCTGCCGTCAGAGTGACCGAAGGGTCAGGCAATGAACCGCTCGACTGAGCACGGTCAATCAAGGCCTGCTCACGTTGCACACTGCTGGTTTGCCACAGGTCCTGTTCAAGCGCCTGCTCGATAGCCTGATTGAGTGTCAGCTCAGCAGAAAACACCTGACCTGATAACGTCAGCGCGACAAGACCTAACCACCGCGCACTGGATAATTTTAACGACATAACAAAGCGTCTCTGGCTTTCGCCTCTAAAGAGAAAAACTTAAAAAATAGCTATAAATGAGGCGTGCAAACCCGTATTCCGGGCGCACTTATCCTGGGTCAGGCCAGAATGGGTGGGCGGTAGAGAGAATCCGCAACAGAAGGATGATCTTGAGCGACCATCGAAGAGATTGAGCTTGTAATATTGATGACAGGAATCGACACGCTGAGCCCCGTCAGCCCCATAATATGCACAGAGCATTCAGGCATATCACACGTGCCACTGTCGCAGCAGTTATGGCTGTTCGGTTCGGAAGCTTTACTGATGTCATTCCCATGATGCTCATGCATCGAATGGTCATGCGCCATCTACGTACTAACTATGTCGGATGAACCACCATGACCCAGGCTGCACAACGACCCGGCAGCCAACACCGGCTGAGCCAGAATAGCCAGCAACATAAGCAATACACCGGAAAATCGGAAACGTCGCGACATCAGCACTCTGAAGAAACCATATAAGACACTCATAGGTTAAATCTCCAGGCGCGCGGCGTCAATTTTCCCCACGTTACCCCACGCAACCCCACGCAAATTCCACGGAATCTGATTCAGATGAAGAGGCCAGTATGGTAACCTCCTGCCACATTGAATTCATACAGGGATGTATGCACTCGAAGAATACAGCGGACTCACGCTGTAAGACCTCTGACGTGCCTCCCTGACATGGGAGAACCACCAATAATGTACATCCGCGCCATCAGCAGAGCCGCCCTACTCTGCAGTACCATCCTGTCCTTTAACGCCATAGCTGCTGGCGATCGCGCCGACTATGACCTCGACGACGACGGCCTGATCGAAATTAACGACCTTGCCGACCTGAACGAAATCCGTAATCACCTTGATGGCGCAGCCCTGTATGGTGACAGCACAGGCTGCCCGGAAGAGGGTTGTAATGGCTTTGAGCTAACGACGGATCTGGACTTCGATACCAACGGCGATGGCCAGATGAATGAACAGGACACTTACTGGAATGATGGTCAGGGCTGGGGGCCGATAGGCTCGTCTTCTTCAAACGCCTTCACAGGCGACTTTCATGGTAACGGCCATCAGATACGCAACCTCTACATCAATAGAACCAGTAGTACTGCTGGGCTATTTGGTTACATCGAAGGCACGTCCACCCGTCCCTCCACAATAACCAAATTAGCCATTACCGGTCTAATGACATCCATTACCGGTCGCTATCATGCCGGCGCACTCGCTGCCCGCGTTAATTATGCTGAGATTGATCGCGTTTTTATCACCGGTCGTATCAGATCCCAAGCGTATACTGGCGGCCTCGCGGGCACAATCTCCGACAGCACTGTGAGTAATGTATTCTCCAGTGCTGCTCTCCTACGAGGCAATTATCAAGGTGGCCTGATCGGTTACCTCGATGACAGCGAGCTCTCCAATAGCATTGCGACAGGATATGTTGAAAACGGTTACGGTCTATTGGGCTACAACTATCCGAATAACAGCGAGTCCTTATACTGGGCAACCGACACTAGTGGCCAGGAAACAAGCCGAGGCTCTAACGCCTCCTACTTTGGTGCACGATTGAGTGAACTTCAATGTCCAACATCCTCAGACAACGACACCTGTGCCGTTACCGGCACCTTATTCGAAAGTTGGAACAGTGAGGTATGGAACTTTGGAACTAGTCAGCAACTACCCGGACTGATAATGGGTGATCGTGTTTACCGTGACAGCGACGGAGATGGCGCCCTGGACGAAGACGATGCTTACTCAGACACGTTTGCGGCGTCAATGGATACCGATAGCGATGGCTCCCCTGATCGCTTTACTCTTGGCTGCGATATCAACTGCCGTATTAATAGTGGCATGATTTTCGACGCGTTCCCATCCTCCGACGCGGCATATCTGGATGCCGACCTGGATGGTCTGGTCGATGAGTGGGCCGACGGCTGTGACACAGCCTGCCAGATTAGCAGCAGCTTAACCTTCGATGATTTTCCAAGTGATCGTGATAACGACGGCGTCAGCGACGCTATCGATACCGATGATAATAATGACGGCGTCACTAATGCCGATGCCGACTCTGACGGCCTGATCGATATTGCTTCGCTAGAAGAACTTAATGCAGTCCGATTCGGGCTCGATGGCTCAGGGCAAGTAATGGTCGACGAAGGACTCTGGGATAACTCAGGTTGCCCGATCATACTTTGGGAAGGTATTGCGCAGCAGCGCTGCCACGGATACGAATTGGTTGCTGATCTGGATTTTGATACCAATGGCGATGGCAAGATGAATGAGCTGGATACCTACTGGAACGATGGTAAAGGGTGGATACCGATTAGCGGCGGTCGCGGGTTCTCTGGCCACTTCAACGGTAATGGTCATCTGATAGATAATTTGTATATTAACCAGCCGGGAAACGCCGGATTGTTTAGAGAGATAGCAGGCAATGACCATTTTCCCCCTCGAATTACTAAAATCGCCATAAACGGGAGAGTCCAAGTTACGTATGGGGTAGGTGGATTATTGGCTGCTGGAATAAATAAGGCTGAAATTGACCGAGTGTTCCTAACCGGGAGTATCGAAGTAAATAAGTCCTTTCGTTATAGTGGCGGACTTGCAGCCAATATTACAGAAACTCGGATCAGCAATGTATTCTCAAGCGTCGCCATCAACGACAATGTATACCGCCCGAATTTGGGAGGTGGACTAATCGGAGAGAGTTACAGTAGCAACCTTTCAAATAGCCTGACGACGGGGTATGTTGAAAACGGGTATGGCCTGCTGGGCATCGACACTCAGAACAACTACGAATCCCTTTTCTGGGCGACCGACACTAGTCGCCAGGAAACGAGTCCAGGTTCTAATGCCTCATACTTTGGTGCACTCCTGAGTGAGCTTCAGTGCCCGACTTCTCCCAACAATAGCACCTGCACTAATAACGGCACATTATACGCAAGCTGGAGCAGTGATGTATGGGATTTTGGAACGGGCCTGCAGCTACCCGGACTGATCATGGGGGATCATGTTTACCGTGACAGCGACGGCGATGGCTCTCGGGACGAGAGTGATGCCTTTCCATATAACTTTTCCGCTTCCATGGACCTAGATAGTGATGGAGCAGCAGACCGGTGGACAACTGGTTGCGACGCAGTATGCAGAGAGCAGTCAGGATTAACTTACGACGCCTTCCCAGCTTCAGCTGCTGCATCGCAAGATGCCGATAATGATGGTCTGGTCGATAAATGGGCCGACGGCTGTGACACAATCTGCCAGACCAACAGCGGTTTATCCTATGATGATTATCCAAATGATCGTGATAACGACGGCATCACCGATGCGGTCGACACCGACGATAATAACGACGGCATCATTGACGCCGATGCTGACTCTGATGGCCTGATAGACGTCGCTTCATTAGAAGAGTTAAACGCCATACGATTTTCTCTTGATGGAATAGGTCAACGATTTGATGAATACCAAGGTATAGACAGCACGGGATGTCCAGGTCTCATCCGGGAGGGTTCGATGGAGCAGCGTTGCGCCGGATATGAACTGACCTCTGATCTGGATTTTGATACCAATAGCGATGGTCAGATTAATGAGCTGGATGCCTACTGGAATGATGGTGAGGGCTGGGAGCCGATTGGCTCTTCCGACTTTGGTGAATTTCGTGCCAAGTTTGACGGTAATGGCCACCAAATACGCAACCTTTACGTGGACAGAACCGGTGATGCAGGACTATTTGGTCATGTCGAAGGTACTAAAGCCCTGCCTGCCGAAATCAGTCGTATAGCTATGACTGGCTTCATGACATCGGTAACCGGCAGCAATCAAGCAGGCGTACTCGCAGCCAATGTAGGCTATGCCAAGCTTAACAACATATTCGTCTTAGGCAGTGTTAGAACCTCCAAGCACGCTGGCGGCATCGCAGGTGCGGTATATGATAGTACCGTCAATAATGTATTCTCCAGCGCTGCCATTCTAGCAGAAAGCAAATACGATGTAGGGGGCCTGATTGGCCGACTTAGCGACAGCAACCTCTCTGAAGGCCTTTCGGCAGGGTACGTTGAAAGCGATAGCGGTGGCGGTCTGCTGGGCTATAGTGTTGGTTCCAACAATAATAACGCGTTCTTATATTGGGCAACAGACGCCAGCACCCGATCAAATAGTGCAGGCAGCAGAAGTGAATACTTCGGTGCCTTGCTTAGCGAGCTTCAATGTCCAACCTCTCCCAACAATTTCACCTGCACCGACAAAGGTACACTCTACGAAAACTGGGATAGTGAGGTGTGGGATTTCGGTTCAGACCGACAACTTCCGGGGCTCATCATGAACGGTGTTGTTTATCGCGACAGTAATGGCGACGGCACACTGGATGTGAATCTTAATGCTCCTAGCGTAGCTTTAATTCTAACTCAGGCAGGTAGAGAGGAAGCGGCCATCCTTGAGGGTATGGGCGATGTTACTATTGAGGTTATTATCTCCGATGAAGACACCTCAGATCGTCATTATGTCGAGTGGTCGTCCGACGATATTAACCTGGCTGACTCCTATGAGTTAGGTAACAGCATCACCTTCAGCTCTGATGGTTTGGTTGCAGGGGACTACACAATTTCAGCTACTGTGACTGATAACGGCATTCCGAAACTCAGTGACTCGGCAGAGATGACGATCCGGGTGCTTTCAAACGTGGACCCTGCGCCTGCAGCCTCTTCTGGCGGTGGCGGTTCTGGAGGCGGTGCCATATTCTGGTTGCTGGCCCTGCTCTCTGCACCTCTGCTGACAGGGCGTGTCAGAGCCTGATTTGGCACAATCGACTGTTTAATCCAATCACGGGGAATGAGAATATCATTCCCCGTTTTTTATTTTCCGGAGACTGTTCATGTCATTGCCCGATTCTTTGCGACCCGGCCTCAAATTACCCGTGGTGGTTGCCCCTATGTTTCTGGCCTCTGGCCCTAGCCTGGTCACTGAGTGCTGCAAAGCCGGTGTGATTGGTACGTTTCCGGCATTAAACCAGCGCTCAAGCGAAGGCCTGGATCAGTGGCTGACCGAAATCCGCGCGGATCTCGATGCTCACGCAGAGCAAACCGGTGAACCCGCCGCAGCGTTTGGAGTTAATCTGGTCGTACACAAAAGTAACGCCCGCCTGCAGCAGGATCTGGAAATCATTGTTAAGCACAAGGTGCCTCTGGTAATCACCTCCCTTGGGGCAGTTCAGGATGTTGTGGATGCCGTACACAGTTACGGCGGCGTCGTTTTCCATGATGTCGTGAATACCCGCTTCGCGCGCAAAGCTGCCTCGGTTGGCGTGGACGGTTTAATAGCTGTCTGTGGTGGCGCCGGAGGCCATGCCGGTGACTGGAATCCGTTTGCGCTGATTAATGAGCTGAAGCAGTTCTTTGATAAAACGATTCTGCTGGCGGGTAGCCTGAGTACCGGGCGTGACGTCGCCACAGCCAGGATGATGGGCGCTGATATGGCCTACATGGGTACCCGTTTTATAGGCACTCAGGAATGCCAGGTGCAGCCTGAATACAAAGAAATGCTGACCACCAGCAGCGCTGGCGACATTGTTTATACACCGAAGATTTCGGGCGTGAATGCTTCTTTCCTGAAGCCTTCACTGGACGCCCACGATATTGACCTCGCCACGCATCAGAAACCCGATCATGTCGATTTTGGTGCAGAACTGGATACAGAAAAAATGGCTCAGGCCACCAGCGCTAAGCCATGGAAAGATCTATGGTCAGCGGGTCATGGGGTTGGCAGCATCGCTGACGTACCGACAACTGCCGAGCTGGTTAAGCGCCTGAAAGCCGAATACCAGAACGCCGTTTCTTCTTTCACTGGAGACTTCTGATGAGCCATTCCTACTCTACCCTCGACTGGAGCGTCAACGATCACGTTCTGACACTGACTCTTAACCGTCCTGAGCAGATGAACGCCTTCACGGTTGAAATGTGCAACGAGCTGATTCATGCAATTGATCGCGCCAGTGCGGACGATGATGTCCGAGCCATCATTGTCACCGGCGCAGGTAAGGCTTTCTGTGCAGGTATGGATCTGTCAAAAGAAGGGAACGTCTTCGGACTGGATGAATCCCAGCAGCCGACACTCAGTGACCTGAATGAGCGCTTCAGCGACAAAGAGATCGTCGAGGGTGTGCGCGATACCGGTGGTCGAGTTGCTTTGGCGATTTTCCGCTGCACTAAACCAGTTATTGCGGCGATCAACGGTGCCGCAGTAGGAATTGGCGCAACCATGACCTGTGCCATGGATATTCGTCTCGCCTGTGAGCATACTCGTATCGGTTTCGTGTTCAGTAAGGTCGGTATCGTGCCAGAGGCCTGCTCCAGTTGGTTCTTACCGCGGATTGTCGGCATTTCGAAAGCACTCGAATGGACGATGACGGCCGATATTTTTAAGGCAGATGAGGCCAAAGATGCAGGCTTTGTCAGCAAAGTCGTTCCCGCCGACGAACTGTTGCAGGAAGCCCGGCGCCTCGCAGCCAGCATAGCTCAGCGCTCTGCTGTATCTGTGGCCATGATTCGCCAGATGATGTACCGCAACAGTGCGATGACTCATCCGGCAGAAGCACATAAGATTGAGTCGCTCGGAATGTTCTACACCAGCCTGAAAGACGGCAAAGAAGGTGTGGCGAGCTTCTTAGAAAAACGCCCGTCCGACTTTCAGGGCCGTGTCAGCACTGATATGCCAGATGTCTATCCCTGGTGGGATGACGTTGAATCATCAGACTGACCTCACAAGGCCGCCTTGTGTAACCGACAGGCAGTAACATTTTTACTGAGCTGTCGGTCAATAGCCTGTGATAGCGTCGGATAAGTATCGAACACCTCTGACAGGGAGGATTAACGATGAAAACAGGCATTATCCTTCTCGCTGCGGGTCGTAGTTCCCGTTTTGGCAGTGACAAACGATGCGCCCCCTGGCCGGGTCAGACATGTATGCTGAAAGCCAGTATTGAAAACGCCCTTCAGTCTGGTCTGCCATGTTATGTCGTACTGCATGAAGGCGATCAATCCATACTTGACCACTGTATCGACGATGGCGCTGAAGCCGGCGTATGCCCGGATGCCGCCCGCGGTATCGGTGACAGCATTGCTTTTGGCGTGCACGCAAATCAGGACTGGGATGGCTGGATCATTGCCCGAGCCGATATGCCGTGGATCACGGCCGAAACCTACCGGGTTCTCGCGTCCCACCTCGAAGACCACGATTGTGCCCGCCCTATTGATGAATATGGTCAGCCCGGATATCCAACCGGCTTCAGAAAAGAACACGCCTTCGAACTGATGCAGTTGCACGGTCACAGGACAGAAGCGCGCCTGATACCAGACGCCCCCTACGTTAATGTGATGATCGGAGACTCTATGATTCACTCTGACGTTAATCGCCCGGAAGATCTTCCTTACCCGGCCTGATTCCTCAAATACAAAAAAGCCCGGATTGCGTATGCAAACCGGGCTTTCTCTAAACCGCTCCAATAAGAAGCGCCTGACTTATGATCAGTTGGCGTTTTCGATCAGATAGTTCTCATAGTCTTTACGCAGGTCAATTTTCAGCAACTTACCGGTCGCGGTATGAGGCAGAGACTCTACGAAAATAACGGCATCGGGCATCCACCATTTAGCGATCTTACCTTCGAGATATTCAAGCACACTGGCCTCATCAACGTCGGCACCTTCATTTTTGATCGCCAGTAAGATCGGACGCTCATCCCACTTGGGATGACGAGCACCGATCACACAGCATTCTGCCAAATCCGGGTGGCCTACCGCTGTATTTTCAAGGTCAATCGAGCTGATCCACTCACCACCAGACTTAATAACGTCCTTAGAGCGGTCAACGATGTTCATATAGCTGTCAGGGTCGATCGTCGCCACATCGCCGGTATCAAACCAGCCGTCTTCAAAACTGGAGGTATCGTCGTTGTTGTAATAGCCGTTCACCACCCATGGCCCACGAATCATCAGGCGACCGTATGTCTCACCGTCATGCGGCAGGCGATTACCTTCGTCATCAATAATCTTGATTTCGATACCAAAGATAGGGCGGCCCTGCTTACGCTGAAGCTGGTACTGCTCTTCTTTAGGCAGTTTCGCCATGATCGGGTTCATCGCATTGATCGTCCCGATCGGGCTGGTTTCGGTCATCCCCCAGGCATGAATCAGGAAGGCATCGTGCTTCTGATCAAAGTCTTTAATCATCTGCAGAGGCGCGGCAGCACCACCAACAATCACGTTCTTCACTGATTCCAGTTTCTTACCAATGCTGTCCATATGATTCAGCAGCATCAGCCATACCGTCGGAACACCTAACAGCAGATCAGGCTCTTCTGCTTCGATCAGCTCCCACAGAGAAGCGCCATCCATCCCTGGCCCCGGGAATACCTGCTTGGCCCCAGTAATACATGCAGAGTACGGCGTGCCCCAGGCGTTCACATGGAACATAGGAACAACCGGCAGGAAGCATGAACTGGATGACAGGCCCATCACCTCTTCACCGACGGAAGCAAACGCGTGCAGGCAGGTTGAGCGGTGTGAATAGAGAACGCCTTTCGGGTTACCCGTGGTACCTGAGGTGTAGCACATGCTGGCACCTTTGGTTTCAGGAAACTCAGGCCATTCAAATTCGTCGGATTCTGCCGCCAGCAGCGTTTCATAACAAAGCGCATTAGGTAGCTTGGTCTCCGGCATTTTGTCTTCATCACACAAAATGATGAAGCCTTCGACGTTACCGATATGTGGAAGGATCGCCTCGAGTAGTGGCACGAAGGTCAGGTCGACAAAAATGTAGCGGTCTTCAGCATGATTGATGATGTACACCAACTGCTCGGCGAACAAGCGCGGGTTAATGGTGTGCAGTACCGCACCAAAGCCAGAAATACCGTAATACAACTCGAAATGGCGATAGTTGTTCCACGCCAGTGTGGCTACACGATCGCTGTCCTGAATATCAAGACGGGTCAGCAGGTTAGCCACTTTACGGGCACGGCTGGCAGCGTCTTTCATGGTGTAACGGTGAATATCACCTTCACAGCGACGACTCACAATTTCAGTATTCGGGTAGGTCGCTTCCGCATGCTGCAACAATGTTGATACCAGCAGTGGGCGATCCATCATCAGACCTTGCATAGGAGTTCTCCAGAGGTGTTTATTTTTGTGCCTGTTACGATAGGTAGGTCGTTTACGAATGACAAGGTGGTTTGTGTCCAAATATAGAGGTCAGGGTGTAGCTGACCATAAAAAAGGCCGCTCGTCGGCGGCCTTTATGTGACTAAGCTTCAAGTTTGGTCAATTAACTGGCCGCTTTCAGCTTGTCTTTTTCTTTCTGCAGTTTCATGTCCTGCTCTTCACGGTAGAACTCGGTTTTCCAACGCTCGATCAGATCCATATTGTCGTGGTCCCATGGGTGGAAACCTTTCTTGAACCAGTCCAGGTAGTTTTTGGTTACACCAGTAAACATACCCTTCTTACCGGTCATGAAACGCCAGAAGCCTTTGAATTCCTTCCAGGACGGCATTTTACGCTGCCACCACAGCAGTTTGATGGTGTACCAGCCGATGCGGTGGAAGAAAAACAGCGTGGCATACACCTGACACCAGCGCAGGTATTTCTGATCACCTTCGGTGCTCATAAAGGTGTCAAAGGCGACAGACTTATGCTCAATCTCTTCAACTGCATGCCAGTAGAGCAGGTCCTGCACTGACGGAGCCAGATTCTCTAAGGTCTCTGGGTAAGTCAGCAGATGCTCAGCAAGAATCGCAGTGAGGTGCTCCATGCAGACAGTCATCGCCAGGCGGAACTTATCAGAGCGATTAACTACGTGCTTCTGGATGTAGTTGCCCAGGTCTTTGTCGAGCGCAACCGCGTCGAAGCCAAGCTCGCGCAGGGCTTCATTCACGCGCTCATGCTGACGGCTATGATGTCCTTCCTGACCAATAAAACCGCGGATTTCTTCCTTCAGCTTTGGGCTTTTGATCTTGTCGCGATACTGACGGACAGAAGCGATAAACTCGCCCTCACCCGCAGGAAAGGTGGACGACAATGCGGCAAAAAATGCAGAAAGTAATGCGTTATTGTCGAAGAAATAAGGCGTATCCAGTTGCTCGAACGGCATCGACATGTGCCGTGGCTTAATGGCCGGATGATCTGCAGTTGCTGTCATAGTGTCCTCCTGTCAGAACAGGTTTAAGTCATCTGTTGTTGTGTTTTATTTATAGTCACCCGAGACGCATACCGGCAACAGGTTGAAAGCAAACAATCTCCGGTGAAAAAAAATACCGCTTTAGGTCATAATGTGTGGCAAATAACTGACAGGCTGATCAACTATGCCAACGATCTGGGTCGATGCCGACGCCACGCCAAAAGCCGTTCGAGAGATCATCTGTAAGGCGGCTATACGCACCGAAATGACCACACGTTTTGTCGCCAACCACAGGGTTCCGGTGACGCCGCACCCGTGCATTACTTCACATCAGGTGGAGCCGGGCTTCGATGTCGCAGATAACTACATCGCGCAGGAAGCGGTCGCTGGCGACCTGCTGATTACCCAGGATATTCCTCTCGCTGCCGAGGTTATGGAAAACAAAGTCGACGTCATCAACAACCGGGGCGAGACCTATAACCCGCAGACAATCCGGCAAAAGCTGCAAATGCGTGACTTTATGGAAACCCTGCGCTCTTCGGGCGTCCAGAGTGGCGGGCCTGCGGCGTTTTCAGACAAAGATAAGCAAACCTTTGCCAACTCTCTGGACCGCTGGCTGGCGCGCGCAAAACGGGCATCCACATGAAAATAGCAGTTCTGGGCGCGGGAGCAATCGGTTGCTATCTCGGTGCCGTATTGAGCAAACACCATGAAGTTACCCTGATCGGGCGTGAGCGACTGATCAATGCATTCAACCGTGCCGGACATATGGCGCTGAGCGATTATCAGGAAAGGGACTGCCAATACTCAAATCTGACCGTCACGGATTCGACAGATGCTCTGGCCTCTGCGGACCTCATTCTGCTCACAGTAAAATGTCTGGCAGTCCACGAAGCTGCCCAGCAACTTCAGGCATTTGCAGCGAAGACAACGCCCGTCATCAGCCTGCAGAACGGCATCGGCAGCGACGACATGCTGCGGCAGCTGAGGAACCCGGTCATCCGCGGCATCGTCGGCTTCAATGTCGCCCCCATGGACAACTGTCGGTTTCATCGTGGAACCGAAGGCGATGTTTACTGCGAAGAGCTGATTGATAGCACTATCGCGATGCAACTCGATAGCGCCTTTCATGACATGGGGTTCCGGCTACACACGACCTCAGGCTTCGAGGCATTACAGTGGGCAAAATTACAGCTGAACCTCAATAATGCGATTAACGCAGTGAGTAACCTGCCACTGAAGCAGGAGCTTGAAACCCGAAGCTACCGGACCATTCTCAGCCTGGCGATGAGCGAGTTAATAGAAGTCACCAAACAAGAACAGCTGACGCTGCCGAAATTAACCAAACTGCCTGCACGATGGATTCCTGTCCTCCTGAAGGCTCCTGATTCATGGTTTAAGAAACTCGCCTCTTCAATGCTCGCGATTGATCCTCAGGCGAGATCGTCAATGTGGGAAGATCTTAACAACCAACGAACAACTGAAATTGACTACATTAATGGCGCAGTCGTCAGAGCCGCTCACGCACTGGGGCTGCAAGCACCTGCCAATTTGACACTTGTTGAGTTAATTAAAGATATCGAAGAAGGTCGGCGAACGCCTGGAATTCCGAGTGATGATATTCTAAAAGAAATAAAAAAGCGGCGCTGAATCAGCGCCGCAAAGAGCAGGCTTCGATCGGTCTGTAAGACCCGCCTACCGTATGACTAACTTTTCATCAGGCAACCGCTTCTGCTTTTTTCGCTTTCGCCGCAGTCACCTTATTGCCTTTCGTTGCCGCGTCCACTTTTACCCAATCATAGTGAGAGGTGACGACACTCTTGTTACGCTTCCAGAACTCCAGCGTTGAGTAAGGCCAGAGAACAAAGTTTTTACCATCAGATTGCTGGTACCAGCTGGAACAGCCTGAAGTCCATACAGATCCTTTAATGCGCTCCTGAATCTCTTCGTTGAACTCATCCTGTGCGGTTTTCTTCACGTTCAGGTAATCAACGCCACGATTCTTCGCTTCTTTCATACATTCAAGAATGTAGTGAACCTGCGCTTCAATCATGAAAATGATGGAGTTGTGACCCAGACCAGAGTTTGGTCCGACCAGTTCAAACATGTTCGGGTAACCTGTCACTGTATTCCCCAGGTACGCTTCAGCGCCGTCTTTCCAGTCTTCCAGAATGTCGTGGCCCGGCAGACCTTTCAGATTGAATTTATCCATATATCCGCGAGGATCTACGATAAACCCAGTGCCCAGAATAATGGTATCGCACTCACGTTCTACGCCATTTTTATCAACGATAGAGTTCTCTCGAATTTCGCTGATGCCATCGGTAACCAGGCCAACATTTTTACGGTTAAAAGTTTTATACCACTTGTTCGAAATCAGGATACGCTTACAACCAATGGTGTAATCCGGCGTGAGTTTCGCACGTACTTCCGGGTCTTTAACCTGAAGGTTAATAAAGCGCTTCGCAAAGAACTCCACGGCTTTTGCAATGGCTGGGTTAAAAATCGGCCAGACACGCATTTCATTCGTGAAGTACAGACGTGAACGATACAAGCGACGCAGCGATGGAAACTTATTAAATACCCATTTACTGGCCTTACTATATGGGCGCTCGTCACGAGGAATAACCCAGGCCGCCGTGCGCTGATATACATCAATCTGTTCTACATCCGGAGCGATCTCAGGCACGTATTGAATTGCACTACCGCCGGTACCGATCGACGCGACCTTTTTACCTTTCAGATCATAGTCATGGTCCCACTGTGCCGAATGCATGACCTTGCCCTTAAACTTATCCAGCCCTGGGATATTGGGAATCTGAGGAACATGCAAAGGGCCTGTTGCCAGCACAAAGTAGCGACACTGAACCGTCTGACCATCTGCGGTGCCTACCGTCCAGATCGCTGACTTTTCGTCAAATTCAGCACTGTTCACTTCCAGCCCGAAACGGATATTCGGACGCACGTTATATTCTGCTACAGTATCGAGAATATATTGCTGAATCTCATTCCAAGGCGCGTAGCGCTTAGTCCAGTCAGACTTATTAGTGAAAGAGTATGAATACAGGTGCGACTGAACATCACAGGCGCAGCCCGGATACGAATTATCGCGCCATGTACCACCCACTTCGGTGGACTTCTCGATAATGATGTAATCGTTAAGGCCTTTCTTCTGCATACCAATGCCCATCGCCAGGCCGCCAAGACCTGCGCCGATGATGACTGTATCTGTATACTTCGGCAGAGTGTTGTTCATTTCTTTCATTGTTTTCTGCTCCGTCGCGTTATTATGTTGTGTACTTTAGCCGGGGCAGTCAGCGCTCAAACATGTCAGGAATTTCCTGCTAATTAACAATTTCGGCCACCATGACCCTAAGATCGATACTTGCGCTCAGCTTTACCGCCGAGCAGATACATAAGAAATACGGCATAGACCCCGCGCCAGCTCTGGCTCGTAACGGTATTAACCCAGATCAGATTGATGCCTCGGCGGTGATTTCGCAGGCAGATGAACTGGCTGTGCTTTCTGACCTTTATGTTGATCTACGTCATGATCCGCTGGCAGCAATGAAGCTTTCGAGCACGTTTGGCATCGCCGCCTACGGTGCTTTTGCGATGATGTTGATGAGCTGCAGCACAGTAAAAGAAGGCATTGAGCTGGGTATCAAGTATCAGGAATTGAGCTATCTGTTCAGCCGACTCGACTTTGAAGTCAGCGGCGATCAGGCTGCACTGGTACTGCATCCCTATCATGTTCCCGAAGAACTGCACCGCTTTATTATCGATCGAGATGTCGCTGGCACCTTTCAGTTTCTCAGCATGATGCAGACCATGCTCGGCCAGCAGAAAATGCAGAAACTGATCTCTGTGCCTTATCCAGAGCCATTTGAAGCTGACTTCTATCGGGATACGTTCGCCTGCCCGGTCGAATTCGGGACCGATGTCGCACGTTTCGTCTTTGACGCGGCACTTCTGGATCAGCCTCTGCCCAATGCTAACCCAACGGCCCTCAGCCTTTACCAGCAGCAATGCGACGAACTGCTGAAACAGCGCCGCCAGCCAGAAACGAACAATCTCAGCGACCGCGTTCAAAAGTATCTGGGAATGTTCCGGGAGGGCTATCCTTCTATCAATGAATGCGCCGATACCTTCAGCACCAGTGAGCGCAGTTTCAGGCGGCAGCTCAAAGAAGAGGGAACGACGTTCCAGCAGTTGCTCGAATCTGTACGTTCAGAGAAAGCGTGCCGTTTACTGGATACCACCGAAGACAGCATCGAAGTGATCGCAGGAAAGTTAGGCTACACCGAGGCGGCGGCCTTTATCCGGGCATTTAAAAAGTGGCACAGCATGACGCCTGCCCAATACCGAAAACGAGAGTCCTGAGTAAACCTCAATCGTCTCCGAAGAGGCCACGCAGAGCATCCCGCTCATCAGCACTGACGGCGCTTTCAGAAGGTTGAGGACGTTTGCTAACCACCTGATTGCGCCCGCCTCTTTTTGCCTCATACATACATTCATCGGCATTCTCGATCAGGCTCTCTGCTGTCTTTGCGCTGTTATCCGCAACAGCAACACCAATACTGGCAGTGACCTGAAGGTCGGTTTCATCAAGAGGTATAACGGTTTCCCGCAAAGCGTTAAGGCAACGCTCAGCCACCTGACGCGCCAACATGAGTTCGGTGGAGGGCAGAATCACGGCGAATTCCTCGCCACCATAGCGGCAACAGATGTCGAGTTTACGGGTCTGATCCTGTAGCAGCTGAGCAACCGTCTGGAGCACCTGATTGCCACTCTCGTGCCCCCAAGTGTCATTGATGTTCTTAAAGTGATCGAGATCGACCATGATCAGCGCCGTCGTCATGCCGGTCCGGCGGGTTCGTTCCAGCTCGTGTTCAAGACTTTTTCGGAAATGGCGGACGTTAAACAGTCCGGTAAGCGGATCAGTCACAACCTGCTTGCGCAGTATCGTTACTTCATCGAACAGAATGCAATGCGATTCACCGACCGGGCAGTGGAGTTTCTCAACGAACATATCCTCTGGAGACATACGGGTACAACACTTCCCTGCGGCTGATCAAAAAGGCGATATACGTCTGAAGTATAGCCCAGCTACAGAAATCTGCTCTGCTACTGGTATTATCTGCTGACACTCCGGACGATAGCTATGAAAGAACAGAATTCAGACACCCAGAAAGATCGGAATTTTGACGATCTCGCCGAACGTTTCAGCCGAACCATTTATGCTACTCCGCGGGGTCAGCTTCGCCTGATGGCGCTGGAACAGGACTTCAGCGACTGCGAGGTCGATATCGCAGGCAAGCAGGTTCTTGATATCGGCGGAGGCCAGGGGCAGTTCAGTCTTTCGCTTGCTAAACAGGGTGCGGATATCAGCCTCTGCGATATCTCTGAAGAAATGCTGCGTCTGGCTAATGACCTCTTCGCAGCAGAGAAACAACAGCTAACCACTCGCCCAGGGCGCCTTCAGGACGTTGAATCGCTCTTTCCCGGGCAATTCGACATCGTTCTCAATCATGCCGTTCTGGAGTGGCTGGAGCACCCTTTTGAGGCCCTGCCAGTGCTTGCTAGCAAAGTAAAACCTGGAGGCTGGCTGTCGCTGATGTTTTACAACCTGCATGGCCATCAATGGCGCCAGATTATGAACGGCCGGACGCACGCGCCTGAATCCGCCAACCCCAGGCTGCGGAAAGAAGGGAATGCCCCTCAGCACCCACTGAACCCGGATGACATTGAGTCCGCGATAACTGACCTTGGATTCGAACTGCTTCGTTGGCGCGGTATCCGCTGTGTGCATGATCATATGCATCAGAAAATCCGCGAGCGTATTGGTCAGGATGCCGTCAACCGCTCAGACCTCGAAACCGGGCTCAAAGAGCCTCACCGGCGGCTCGGGCGCTACGTGCACTTCTTACTTCGGAAAGCTCAATGAAGAAGCTACTGGTCAGTGCCTGCCTGCTCGGCGAGCCACTACGTTATGACGGTGATGACAACGCTGGCAAAGTCTCGCACCTGAAAACTCTGCTCGACCAATGGATGGAAGAAGGACGTCTTGTTCCTGTGTGCCCTGAGACACTGGGGGGCCTGCCCACTCCACGACCGCCTGCTGAAGCAGAGCAAGGCGGAGGAAGCGCCGTGCTCGCTGGCACAGCGAAAGTGCATACCTATGAAGGTGACGACGTCACACAGGCCTTTATCCATGGTGCAGAGAAAGCGCTCGCTACGGCACAACGCTATCAATGCCAGGGAGCCCTGCTAGCAGCCAGATCACCTTCATGCGGTGTCAGCGAAATCTATGACGGCAGCCATACCAGAACCCTGATCGCCGGCGACGGCGTAACCACTGCGTTATTGAAACAGCATAATATTGTCTGCTTTACGCCGGATATGGCGGATGAACTGATTCAATGGATGAATCAGGATTAAAGAAATCTGTTGTTCAAA
>NZ_DDKU01000023.1:0-37325 GCF_002339775.1 Thalassolituus sp. UBA2590 | reverse complement strand
CACCAAGAGTCGAACTCGGGACCTACTGATTACAAGTCAGTTGCTCTACCAACTGAGCTATACCGGCTAAGTGGGCGGTAATATTACTGATCAGCCCGGGGGTCGTCAACCATTTTTCGAAAAGAATTTACTATTTTTCAATAAGTTAACACCACCCACCCAGGGACAGGCTAAGCAGCACGAAAAACAGTCCAAAATCGTAATAAAAATGTCACAATACATGCCCCTGAAATGAATACACTAGGTGCCGACATGAACGCCGGATTTATCCTCGTTGCCGATGATGAACCAGCCATCTGCGAAATGATCTGTACCGGTCTTGAGCTTGCGGGATACAAAACCCGGAAAGCTGCCAATGGCCAGATAGCCCTCCAGATGATCATCAACGAACAACCGGATCTTGTAGTACTGGATTGGATGATGCCGATGATGAGCGGACCGGAGCTGACAGCCCGGCTGAAGCGCGAAGAACGCACAAAAGACATCCCTGTCATTCTGCTTACGGCGCGCGCCGAAGAAGATGACAAAATCAAAGGGCTGGAGTGCGGTGCTGACGACTATATTACTAAGCCGTTTTCACCCAGAGAGCTGAATGCGCGTATTAAGGCGGTTCTCCGTCGCAGCCAAACCACATCGTCTGAAGCGCTGACCGTTCTCGATATGACGTGCCACCCAGATGAGCAGCAATGCCGTATCAAGGGTGAACTGGTATCGCTCGGCCCGAAAGAATACAAGCTACTCGAATTCTTTATGCGCCACCCGAACCGGGTGTTTTCCCGCGAACAACTGCTCGACAAGGTCTGGGGCGGCAACGTCTACATCGATGAACGCACCGTTGATGTTCATATCCGGCGTTTACGCAAAGCGATTTCTATCGATAACCACGAACGTCTGATTCAAACAGTCAGGGGAAGTGGGTATCGTTTTTCTCCCGATCAGTAAGGTGAGGTAACGCAGGTTTGTATCAGGATGCACTGCAGCGAGAGCTGTTTCGGGTTGGCATTATAGTGCTTGCAGGTTTCGCTGCCGGCTGGTCAGTCGGATATTCCCTGTATGGCTTACTGATCGGATTGGTCGTTTCACAGATCATCAGTATCCGCCACGCGGCCACTATTTTTAAATGGAGTTATCGCCAGGGCCCGGCCCCACAGGACAGCGGATTGATAGGTTACTCTGCCGACCGCATCATCCGACGAGAAAAGACACTTAAAGATCGCCTGCTGAATCAGGCGAAAATGCTGCAACGCTATAATCAGGGGATTGAAGCTCTGAAAGATGGTGTCGTTGTACTCGACAGCGCCGGCCACATTACGACATTCAACAGCGCAGCAACGCGTATGCTGTACCTGCGTAAAGATGATAATGGTCAGCACATAACTCATCTTATCCGCACCCCTCAATTTGTCCGCTATTTCCGCAGCAGCGACTTCAGCGAGCCTCTGCAGTTCGATCTCAGAAATGTCAGTCTGCAGGTTCAGATCACTGAATTTGGTATCGATCAGAAAATCATGCTCGTCAGAGATGTCACTGAACGCAAACGCGTAGAAACCATGCGCCAGGACTTTATTGCCGATGTCTCCCATGAATTGCGCACACCACTAACCGTCATTAATGGTTATCTGGAAATGCTCTCTGATATGGATACGCCAGCTCCACTGTCTAAAGCACTGGCACAAATGGATAGCCAGGCGAACCGTATGACAAATCTGGTAAACGACCTTATTCAGCTATCCAAACTGGAAAGTGCGAGCAGGGAGCGGGATGGTGTGTCCTTTGACCTGACAGCGCTGTGCCATCAGGTTGCCGGAGAAATGAAAGGCTACTCAGGCGATGCTGAAGTCAGAATTAACACCGAGCGCAGCCTGATTGTCGATGGCTTCAAAGAAGAGATGCATTCTGCTCTGACCAACCTTGTCACTAACGCGATTAAATATGGTGATGGAAAACAAGTGGATATCGACATTGCCCCAAGTGATCGCGGTATCGAGGTTGCCGTGACAGACCAGGGGCCAGGTATTCCACCGGAACACCTGTCTCGGGTAACCGAGCGTTTCTATCGTGTGGATGAGTCGCGGGAGTCTACCGTTGGGGGCTCAGGCCTCGGGCTGTCGATTGTTAAACACGCACTGGAACATCACGATGCCGAGCTTAAAATTGAATCGGCGCTGGGGCAAGGTAGTACCTTTTCTTTTGTGATCCCGTCTTTTCGAAGAGAAAACAACGCCTGAATGCTCTTCTCGCACATCCGGATCGTCAGAATTCAGGACGTTAATCTTTTATTAATAAAGGAGTCAGGTTCTTTTCAGTGTTCCTCCGTATCGTAGTGGCTTCACCTAGGAGGAACAAAAATGTCCATAATTAAGTACGCCGTTGTCGCAAGTTCTTTACTGATGCCTGCTGCCGTATTGGCGGGTAATTATTCTTCATCCGAAACTGTGTCTGATAAGGTGATCGCTGAACAGCGCGAACGCCTTGCGGAAAACACCCAGGGTCAGGGTTTTGGACCTCAATCGCCACGCGATATCGATCAGGTTTCGGGCGAGAACAGCAACATGTTCCAGCCAGCCCCTGCACATACTCAAATGAATCTTTGCAATATTCACTTCCACGTTGGTGCCGAACACAAAGGCGGAGAGTTCACGACTTATGCCGGAAATGGTAATGGTCAGGGCGCTGATACAGGTTATCTGTACGACGGCAAACTGACTAAAAAACAGCTTAAACCGTTTAAAGGAGAAGTCTGTGCAGCAAAAGGCAGAAACCTGGTTCCGGGGGATACCATCGAGGTGCACTTCGTACATACCACCGCTCAGATTCAACCAGGCCCGACACTTGGCGCCTGTCTGTCAGACAACATCATGAACCCTCAACTGCGCGTCGAAGCCCAGGTGATTGTTCTGGCCAATGACGATGACGCCCTCGACTTTGGTGAGATGGCAAACGTTGAACAGGTAAACGGCTATTACCAGGCGCCAAATATTCCATCCGATACGGGTACACCGGTCCAGTACGCAGGATCAACAACAGGCCCGTCATACAATGAAAAAGGCTCCCCGTTGCAGGTGAGCTGGAGCGTGCGCCCGGAAGTCGCTGTCGTTGATATTGAAACAGTGGCCGACTGGTGTGAAGAAAATGAATTCAATGAAGATCACGCTCACGGTGTACGCAATCTTGTACTGAACCCACAGCTACTGTCTGAAATACACTGACCAGACACACGGGTTAACAAAGAACCCTAAGCAGCACCCTAGCAGCGATGGATACTACCGGCTGGCAGTCGTCAGCCGGTAACCATTTCCGCGCAGTGTTTCAATAATCAGCGCATCAGCAAAAGCGAGCTTATGGCGAACCCTGCTGATGTATACATCCACAATATTAGTCATCGGATCTTTCTCTGATTGCCATACCCGCTGAAGAATTCTCTCGCGGCTCAGTACTTTGCCCCTATTCTCAACAAAGAACTCCAACAGGTCATACTCCAGCCGGGTTAACGATAGTTCGACCCCTGCATGCCGGACAATACGTTCATCGCGATAGAGTATTAACGGCCCACACTGAAGCGTTTCTTCAATGTGTTGATTTGAGGGCACTGCGCGTCGTGTCATCGCCTGGATACGCGCTAACAATTCTTCGAAGTCGAACGGTTTACAGAGGTAATCATCGGCGCCCTGACGCAGTCCATCCACCCGGTCACTGACGTCGTCCATCGCCGTCAGCAACAGCACCATAGGCGGCGAAGGCAGTCGCTTAATACTCTGTATCAATACCAGGCTGTCCACATCACCGAACATACGATCCAGAACTGCTACGACAGGAAGCTCACTGCTTATGGTCACGATCAGGTTGTGAACGTCACTTTCCGATATGACGTCATACCCTTCAGACTCCAGTCCTCGCTGCAGAAAGCTGAGCAATGGCAGTTCATCATCCGCAATCAGAATCTTCATTCTGCGGCCTGCCTTGGTAGAACGACGGTAAACACTGATCCTTGCCCCTGTTCTGATTCTGCATAGATTTCACCCTGATGCGCTTCTACCAGGGTGCGAGCAATTGATAAACCCAGACCGGCGCCATCTGTCCGTGGCTTAAAGCGTACGAAGCGCTCAAAAATATACTGTAAGTCGGCAGGTGAGATTCCATCGCCATGGTCGCGGACACTAATCATTACCTGATCCTCTGTCGCTTTGAGTGATATTTCGACAGGGTCACCCGGATCAGAATAACGAGTCGCATTATCTATCAGGATGGTCATAACCTGACGTAGCCTCTGCTCGTCAGCGCGTATAACAATGCGTGATTTCTCAGCGTCTGCGGTATTTAATCGGAAAGATCGCAATGGCATTTTTCTCTGCCACTGCTCCACTTGGTGTTCAAGAATATCAACGACCTGGAGATCATCAGGAAATAACCGTAATTGGTTAATTTCAGCACGAGCCAGCAGTAGCAGATCATCGACCAGGACGCTCAGGCCAACAACCTGATCAAGTACTGTCTGTAATGCAGCTCTGTAGTCTCTGGTATCCGCATGATTCTGACGCAAGGTTACCTGCGCCTCTCCACGAATAATGGTCAACGGTGTTCTGAGTTCATGCGATATATCCGCAATAAACTGCTTACGTCTGGTATCAATCAGAGTGAGCTGTCTATTAGCCTCGGTCAGTTCTGATGTACGCTGGTCTACCTCATACTGAAGCTGATCACGCATCGTTTCTGCCTGCTTCTCATGCTCAGCCATCTGGCCTGCTAGCTGATTGAGAGACTGAACGAGTGAGTGAAACTCCTGATCAAGGTTTTCTGGTAAACGGAAGTTATAGTTCCCGGACGCAATGACCTGAGTACCACTCCCTATCACAGTCAGGGGCTGATAAAGCTGATTAAACAGCCACACACACCCGAAGACAATAAAGGGGCCAACCAGTACGCAAAGAATGATACTGAACCATACGATGGCTGAGTTTAACGCTTCGATACGAGCATTCGTCGCAGAAACTACTTTACTCTGGCGTGATACAGCCGCATTAATTGCTTCGCGGAATTTATTATCAATAGTGAACTCCAGCAAGCGCTGGACACGCTCCTGCTGACTGAGCGGAGTTGTATCGTTCATGGCAATAACCGCATTGAACTCGTCAATAATTTCAGCGATTAAAAATTGCAATTCGTCAGTATCTTCAACACTTCCCTGAGTAATGTCGGGACCAAGCTCATTTCTCTGACGCACTTCAAGGTCCCGGATGACCATTAATGACTGCTCAATGAGAGCCTGTTTATTGCGTACTTCGGCCTGGTTGGCATTGCGTCCAAAGATCAGTTCATCGGTGAGTTGTTTAAACAAGCGGTAGGAGATACTCGACAGCATCTGATGTTCAGAAAGCAAGGATTGTGCAGTGGCACTCTGACGAAGATTTTCCTTGGTTATGTATGCAGAAACGGCAACACCACTTAGCGCAACGAAAAGAACAGCTGCTGAAATAAAACCGAAGAGGAACAACTTTCTTTTATACATGCCAGGCTCCTGGCGCCCTTATTTAGCAATTATCATAAAAGAAAAAAGGCGCCACCGAAACAACCGGAGGCGCCCTCACGTCTTACGAGATTAGTTAAACAGAATCAGAATACGAACTGAGCACGCGCACGGAATTCCTGCCCTTCATCAGAGGTAGCATCACCTTCAGCCACAGAGTACGACATCCCCAGACGAACGTTGTTGTTTGCATAGTAATTCAGACCAATACCGATTTCAGAGGCCTCGGTAGCCCCAAGCTCAGTATCTGAGTAGTTACCATCCCCCTGAGTAGCACGGACCACAACCTCGTAGGCGCCCTTGCTACTGGCAGGCTTGATACGCTTAAACTTACCAGCTTTGTATGGACGGGTCTCGCCGGTCAATACGTAACCGACCTGAACGTAGGAGCCCGCAAGATCGTCTGCATCATCGATACTACGCTGCATATATTCAGCTTGCGCATGTAGTGGACCAAAAACGCCAGCAAGTTCCAAGCCCGCAGTTAAGGTGTCTTCACCCTGGTTGTGACTACCAAGGCCAACGTGGACCAGTCCGCCATCAATATCGGCAGCGTAAGCCACACGAGCGGCCAGAAACATTTCGCTGGCTTCCGTTTTATCTTCACCATCTTCAAACAAGCCTACGCCATAATGCAGACCATCAATATCGCCTTTCACCTGGATGCCAGCAAGACGACCAACAGAGTAGGCCTCGGTCACGGCGCTACGCTCAAGGAAAGTATTATCATTGGAAGAGGTGTAGTCTTCCAGGCTGAACTCAACCCGTTGATGACCGACAGAAATCTTAGCTGGCTTACCAAAACCTTCGTAAGTGATGTATAGGTCTTCCACAGTACCACCGGAATCTTCCCGTGCACCGTCATCGGTTTCTGACGCCTGATCAATATTGAACTGCGACTTGAGACTCCAGTCACCCACTGTACTTTTCACGTATATACGAGCACGACGAACATGGATGTCAGACTCGTCTGTTTCACCATTCTTTTTCGCCAGATTGTAGTCCCACTGCAAGCGTCCTCCCGTCTGGAATTTAATTTCTTTTTCCTGAGCCATCAGGCCGCCGCCGACTTTTATAATCAGATCATCTTTTTCATCTGCCTGAGCAAAACCTGCCGCGCAAGCGATAGCGATAAAGAGTGCTGTTTTTTTCATGCTTCTCATCCAGAGTTAGTTATGTGCAAGATGGTCTTGCTTAATAGTTACTGCAACGCACTGTGTTACAGGATGATGTCTACTCTATGGCACTTTTATTACAGCAATATGACAAATCAGTCATATTTGTGAAATCAAACTGTCATATTCAGAGAAAGCCATGCAGGAGCAAACAAGATATTGCGCTGCTTAGTATAGGCCAGTTTCAGGAAAGCAAAGGGAAAGTTCGCGCCTCAGGGGAGGTTGAGGCGCAAAAAGCGGGGGATCAGATCAATCTTCTTTCTGAGCGGTTTCTTCCATTTCTGTGAGAGAGCTGTGACGAACGTCTGTGCCACTCACAAGGTAGATAACCTGTTCAGAGATGTTGCGTGCATGGTCACCGATACGCTCAATAGCACGAAGAATCCAGAGGATATTGATCGCCTGGCCAATAGAGCGCGGGTCTTCCATCATGTAGGTGATCAGCTCACGCAACGCAGAAGCGTATTGCTTGTCGACCAGCTTATCGGTACGCACCACCTCAATCGCACCTTCAACGTCGTGACGGGCGAAGGCATCCAGAGCGCCAGAAATCATTTTCACCACTTCTTCACCCATGTAACGGATGGCTTGCTGGCAGAATTGTGGGTTCTTCGAGTCTTTTACTTCCAGCGTGTGAATTGCAATTTTACTTGCCTCATCACCGATACGCTCAAGGTCGCGAACCACACGTGACACAGCCAGAACCATACGCAGGTCTGACGCGGCTGGTTGACGACGAACCAGAATCTGAGTGCACTCGTTATCAATTGCGACTTCTGCTTTATCAACGTCATCTTCACGGCGGATAACATCATCGGCTAATTGAGTATCACCTGAACAGATCGCCTGAACCGCATGGTTTACCTGGCGCTCGACCAGTCCGCCCATGCTCATCATGTGGTTACGGATCGCTTCCAGATCGGCATTAAACTGACCAGAAATATGCTGGTTAAAATTCATTTCCATCGTACTGCTCCTTAGCCAAAGCGGCCGGTGATATAGGCTTCAGTCAACTGATGCTCAGGCGTTGTAAATACCTTATCTGTTGCATTCACTTCGATCAACTGGCCCAGGTGGAAGTACGCAGTGCGCTGTGACACACGGGCAGCCTGCTGCATCGAGTGAGTAACGATCGCGATCGTATAGTTCTCACGCAGCTCGTCGATCAGTTCTTCAATTTTAGCAGTTGCAATCGGGTCCAGTGCAGAACACGGCTCATCCATCAGAATCACTTCAGGATCAACCGCAATGGTACGCGCAATGCAAAGACGCTGCTGCTGACCGCCAGAAAGACCGGTGCCCGGTGCATGCAGACGATCTTTCACTTCATTCCAGAGGCCCGCACGCTGCAGACTTTTTTCAACGATTTCGTCCAGTTCAACACGTGACGATGCGAGACCATGAATACGCGGGCCATAAGCGATGTTGTCGTAAATCGACTTAGGGAAAGGGTTAGGCTTCTGGAAAACCATGCCTACCGTCGCGCGGAGTGGCACCACATCGACGCGTGGATCGTAGATGTTATCGCCATCCAGCAGGATTTCACCCGTGACATTACAGATGTCGATGGTGTCATTCATGCGGTTGAGGCAGCGCAGAAAGGTTGATTTACCACAACCTGAAGGGCCGATTAAGGCGATCACTTCATTCTGGCGAATATCCAGACTGACGTTGTAAATGGCCTGCTTCTCACCGTAAAACACACAGACGTCGCGAGCGCGAAGTTTCGCACCTTCGCTGAGAGGAGAGCCGACCGTTTCGTGATTTTCAATAATACTCATAACGTTATCCGATAATTTCTGTTTCAGGCCTGTTACCAGCGACGCTCAAGACGACGACGAAGCATAACGGCGGCAGTGTTCATAATGATCAGGAAGCCCAGCAGAACCATAATGGCGCCCGATGTACGTTCTGTGAAAGCGCGCTCAGGACTGTCTGACCACAGGAAAATCTGCACTGGCAATACGGTGGATGGGTCATTGATGAAGCCAGGAACATCCACGACAAAGGCAATCATACCGATCATCAGCAGAGGCGCCGTTTCACCCAGTGCTTGCGCCATACCGATAATGGTACCGGTCAGCATGCCCGGCATGGCCAGCGGCAGTACATGATGGAACACGGTCTGCATCTTAGATGCCCCCAGACCAAGCGCCGCTTCACGAATAGAAGGAGGTACCGCTTTAATGGCTGCACGACCAGAAATAATAATCGTCGGCAGTGTCATCAGTGTCAGAACGAGACCACCTACCAACGGCGTTGAACGTGACACACCAAAGATATTAATAAAGATGGCCAGGCCTAGCAGGCCGAAGGTGATCGATGGCACCGCCGCGAGGTTATTAATGTTGATTTCAACAATCTCTGTCAGGCGATTTTTAGGGGCGAACTCTTCCAGATAAATCGCTGCGGCCACACCGATCGGAAAAGACAGCAGGAAGGTCACGAGCAGAGTCAGCAGGGTACCGGTAATTGCACCACGAATACCCGCCAGCTCAGGCTCACGGGAATCCCCGTTCACGAAGAAGGTGGTATTAAACTGAGTTTTAAGCGCATCACTTTCGATCCAGCCGGTAATCCACTCGAGCTGTTTTTCACTCAGGCGGACGCTACCGCTGTCATTACCGTACTCGTGCTTAAACCATTGGTCGACATCGTCATCGACCAGCAGGTCCACAGTCACGGTTTTGCCGATAATGGAAGGGTCTTCAAGAACCTGGCTCTGAATCTGCCAGCCTGCACCTGAAGAGATGAGACTGAACAGACTACGTGCTTCTGAACGCCCCTTGGGCTGAACGTCATTCTTGAAATGACGCTTGATCAGACCATCGTAGTTCGCACTCATGATGTCACTTTCGGAGGAATCCGGCGTGATATCGAGGTAGTCACCATCAATCTCAATGGTGGTCGTCAGCACAGTCTGTGAAAAGGCAGACGTACCTTTTGAAAAAATATCGCCGAACAGAACCACCAGGCAAAGCAGGCCAAATAATACAGAGGCCATGCCATACAGGCGGAAGCGAGTTTCAGCCGCACGACGGCGACGCATACTGGCTTCGACTTTCTGACGCGTTGTCATGGTTGAATCAGTCATATTGTTCCCGGTACTTCTGTACGATCTTGATAGCTACAAAGTTCAGCACCAGCGTCACGATAAAGAGCACAAGGCCCAGCGCGAAGGCGGCGAGTGTTTTCGGCGAGTCGAACTCCTGGTCACCGACCAGCAGAGTCACGATCTGCACAGTGACGGTCGTAACACTGTCGAGAGGGTTCGCGGTCAGGTTTGCAGCAAGGCCCGCGGCCATAGCAACAATCATGGTTTCGCCGATAGCACGCGAAACGGCGAGCATGACTGCGCCAACAATACCCGGCAGAGCCGCAGGAATAACCACCTGACGTACCGTCTCGCTTCGGGTTGCGCCCAGACCATAACTGCCGTCACGCAGTGACTGCGGCACAGCGTTAATCACATCGTCAGACAGAGATGAAACGAAAGGAATAATCATAATGCCCATGACCAGGCCCGCCGCCAGTGCACTCTCAGACGAGACATCCAACCCAACCGACTCACCGACACCACGAATAAATGGCGCAACGGTCAGGGCGGCAAAAAAGCCGTATACAACGGTCGGGATACCCGCCAGAACTTCGAGGGCTGGTTTCGCCAGCTGACGTACGCGAGACGTTGCGTATTCAGACAAATAAATCGCCGCCATCAGGCCGACCGGAACCGCAATAAACATGGCGATGGCAGAGATCAGCAGCGTACCTGCAAACAGCGGTACTGCCCCGAAGCTACCAGACGAACCTGACTGATCCGCACGTAATGCCACCTGGGGTGACCACGTCGTGCCAAACAGGAACTCAATGGGTGAAACTTTCTGAAAAAAGAGCACCGCTTCAAACAGAACACTGACCAGAATACCCAGCGTAGTCAGTACAGCAATGGCAGAGCTTGAGAACAGCATCACACGAACGATGCGTTCAACTTCACCACGGGCACGAAGGTCTGGCTGAATACGTCGCCAGGTCACGGCAACGCCGAGAAGAATCAATGACAGAATAACGCCGCCCTTAAGAATCGCAGCGCGCTGTTCAAGGTCGACCAGGTGCGCGGCAACAGAGCCGAGTTCACTCTGCCCCATCATCGATGGGTCGCTGGCGATATTGTGAACCTTTGAGAGCGCCAGACGAACTTCTGCTTCACTGGCCGTACGGATAGCTTCAGGAAGTTGCATCGTCAGCAGCGCATCAACGATGCGAGGTTCCAGCATTACCCACATGATTAAAATGAGGAGGGGCGGCAGAGTAGTCCAGAGCGCAGTCAGTGCGCCGTAATGGGTTGGAAGTGAGTGCATACTCTCTCCCTGGCCAGCAAGAGACCGGGCGCGATTACGTCCGAGAAAGTATGCTGCCCCCAGCGCGATCAACAACGCGATTAGCAAGGTACTGTAGTTCATGGGTTACTTCTGTCAGTAAGTGTTTTGAATGCACAAAAACCGGGAGTGCATTCGCACGCCCGGCTTTCAACAGACAACTGTCTGTCTTATTTAGCGGAGATTGTCTTCAGATTCTCGACAGTATCAACCACTTTTTTATATTCCTCTTCAGTCATGGGGATCATGCCCTTGTCTGCGAGGTAACCGTATTCGCCCATCGCTTTGTCAGATACGAACTCAGCCAGGTACTCTTCAATGCCAGGAATCACGCCAACGTGTGCTTTCTTAACATAGAAGTACAGTGAACGGCTTACTGGGTAAGAACCGTCAGAGATTGCGTCGAACTCTGGCGCCTGACCTTCAACGATAGAACCGTGTACTTTGTCAGCGTTCTGCTCCAGGAAGCTGTAACCGAAGATGCCAAGCGCGTCTGGGTTTGCTACCAGTTTCTGAACGATCAGGTTGTCGTTCTCACCTGCTTCTACGTACGCACCGTCCTCACGGATACCGTGACACAGAGCTTTGTACTTGCTCTTATCTGTTTTCTTCATCTCTTTGATGAACGGGAATTTCTTACAACCGCCTTCCATAGCGAGCTCAACGAACGCGTCGCGGGTACCAGACGTTGGTGGCGGGCCAAGCACTTCAATTTTCTTCGCTGGAAGTGTTGGGTTAACGTCTTTCCAGGTCTTGTATGGGTTGTCGATCAGAGTTTCAGAACCGTCTTGCGCTGGAACGACTTTCGCCAGAGCCAGGAAGATGTCTTTACGAGTCAGTTCGTACTGTGGTGCTTCGTTGCTGCCGGCCAGTACAATACCGTCGTAACCGACCATCACTTCAACGATGTCTTTAACGCCGTTTTCTGCACACAGATCGATTTCAGACTGCTTAATCGCACGAGAAGCGTTAGTGATATCAGGCGTGTTCGCGCCAACGCCCTGACAGAACAGCTTCATACCACCGCCTGAACCGGTAGACTCAACTTTTGGTGTAGGGAAGCTTGAGGACTTACCGAAGCGCTCAGCAACAACAGTAGAGAACGGGTAAACAGTAGAAGAGCCTACGATGCTGATGTAATCACGCTCAGCGTAAGCGTTTGAGCCAGTCATGGTTGCCAGCAGAGCGGCACCAGTCAGAAGTACTTTTTTCATGAGAGTGTCCTTCATGTTGTGTGGCATGCTGTATGCCTGAGTCACTTGATTTCGGATGCTGGCCATTATCAGGATGGTATATTACAGAAATGTGACAAAGCGGCAATTTGTTACACCCACATGACAGTTATATTACACCCGACCTCGACACTGCTGCGCCCAGCCCCCACAGAGTTCTCGCTACTGAGTTCTCGCTACTGAGGGGCCGCCGACCCTGATATACTCCCGCCTCGTTTACTGTCCGGGTTCTGTTTTTCCGGTACTTTTTTGGCACGTTTTCACCACTTATTTCAACACAATTAGGGATGCCACAAGGGATGTCACAGTTGATAAGCCTGATTGATCGCTTTACATCAGCCACCGGTCGCATCACCCGCTGGTTATCACTGTTTATGGTACTGGCCACCTGCTCGGTCGTCGTGTTGCGCTACCTGTTTGATATGCCGTCGATTGCGTTGCAGGAGAGCATCATGTATCTGCACGCATCCTTATTCATGGTGGGCGCTGCCTATACCTGGCAACAGGGCGGTCATGTCAGGGTTGATGTTTTCTACCGGGGCTGGACGGAAGAGCGCCGTCGCTGGATTGAACGACTTGGGATTCTTCTTCTGGTTCTGCCAACCAGCCTGTTTCTGCTGTGGGCGAGCTGGGAATACGTCGGCAATGCCTGGGCGATCCGCGAACGCTCTCAGGAGGCCGCCGGCCTACCTTTTATTTATCTTCTGAAAACCCTGATTGTAATCTTACCAGCGACCCTGATTCTGCAAGCCATCGCTGAGCTACTGCGCACTTTTACAGGGCTGAAGGCTGATTCCGACATCACCAACGATAGCAGCGAGGCAAATCACCATGGCTGAGTTTATGCCTCTCGTACTGTTTGCCGTCGTCTGCCTGGTCCTTATGTGTGGCTTCCCGGTGGCCTTCACACTGGCAGGGACTTCACTGCTATTCGCCGGTATTGGTTTACTGACCGGTACCTTTGACCCGGCCTTTCTTAATGCCATGCCTAACCGCATGTTCGGAATTCTGTCTAATCAGATTCTGGTGGCCGTGCCCTTATTCGTTTTCATGGGGGTAATGCTGGAGAAGTCGAAAATCGCAGAGCAGTTGCTGCGCAACCTGGGCCTGCTGTTCGGCCCGGTACGGGGTGGTCTGGGTTTCTCTGTGATCATTGTCGGTATGCTGCTTGCGGCCAGCACAGGTATTGTCGGCGCAACCGTCGTCACCATGGGGCTAATTTCATTACCCGCGATGCTGCGCAATGGTTATAGCCCATCACTGGCGAGCGGAACTATCTGCGCCACAGGGACACTCGGCCAGATCATTCCACCATCGACTGCGCTGATTATTCTCGGTGATGTGTTATCCAGTGCCTATCAGCAGGCGCAGCTTAAGATGGGCATATTTTCTCCAGAGACCGTCTCCGTTGCCGACCTGTTTGTGGGTGCTCTTATCCCCGGATTAATACTGGTGCTCGGCTATTTTATCTACACCAGCATCGTGGCCATATTTAAACCCGAAGCTGCTCCAGCGGTTCAGGATCGTGAGCCTCTGTCACCAGGCTTTATATTCGAGTTACTCAAAGGCCTCCTCCCGCCACTGCTGCTGATTGTCGCCGTTCTCGGCTCGATTCTTACCGGTAAAGCCACGCCTACAGAAGCTGCAGGTATTGGTGCATTCGGCTCATTGCTACTCGCCATTGCGTACGGCCAGTTCAATCTACAACGTCTGCGCGAAGTGATGGACGCGACGCTCCAAGTCACCAGCATGATCTTCCTGATCTTTATTGGCGCTGCTCTATTCTCGCTAGTGTTCCGAGGCTTTGGCGGCGAAGAGCTGGTTCATGAAGTATTCAATGACCTGCCCGGCGGTGTTTTCTCTGCCATGTTGCTGGTAATGCTGGTGATCTTCCTGCTGGGCTTTATTCTCGACTTTATCGAAATCACCTTCGTGGTCGTACCGATTGTCGCTCCGGTACTACTGGCGATGGGTATCGACCCGGTATGGCTGGGTATCATGATCGCCATCAACTTACAGACGTCATTCCTTACGCCCCCGTTTGGTTTCGCTCTTTTCTATTTACGCGGCGTCGCACCACCCGAGTTACCGACCCGAACCCTCTACAAAGGCGTTATTCCGTTTATTGTTATTCAGGTGGCGGTTCTGGGATTACTGGCCGTGTTCCCTGAACTGGCAACATGGTTACCCGATCAGATATACGGTTAGACTGAAGAAGCCCCGCACCCTATACATTGGCACGGCATGCGGTACAATTTGCAACCAACACAATAATAAAAGCCGATGTCCGCATGGAAAAGACCGAAGACAACCAACCGTCACCTGAAGGCAGCCTTACCTTAAAGCTGCTGCCAACCCGTGCCGACTGCAATATCCACGGTGATATCAGCGGTGGCTGGGTCGTTGCTCAGATGGACCATGCCGCAGAGTCAGACGCCAGCCGAATCGCTCAGGGGCGCATCGCCAACGTCGCGATGGAATCCGTTGTGTTTATGTCGCCGATCCGTCTTGGCGCCGAAGTATGCATCTACACACGCTTGTTAGAGATTGGCACCTCATCCATCCGCATCGCCGTTGAAGCCTGGACCCGTAATCCGACAGAATCCGCCGAGCGTAAAGTGGTAGATGCAGTATTTGTGTACGTGGCAATTGATGGAACGGGACGAATCAGAGAAGTGCCCAGATAAGAGTACCGCGGTGAGAGTGCCCCTGCTGGAGCGAATCAGCTAATAAGTCTCCGTGGAAGCAAATCAGCTAATAAGTCTCCGTGGAAGCAAATCAGCTAATAAGTATCTGTGGGAGCGAATCAGCCGGAGGCTATTCGCGATTAATAGACGTCAACACCGGGCTTTATTCCTGATTCTGCTCTTCCGGGCTTCCATATCCTGACGCGCATCTTCATTGCTGACAAACTCACTCTGACCTCGTTCCAATTTACTGAACACAGCATTCGCCAGCTCTACTAGCCACTGGTTATGAGACATATCTTTGCCTTGCTGTCCTGTCCTTACACACAATACGTTGAGGAAAGACTCAGACATAAACAACGGTGCCTCCCTTCAGCTCATCTTTATTAAGTGTTTTAACGTCAAATCCTGAAATTTCATTGCTACGTATTTCTTGTAACAAATCAGGCGACATAAAGAATATATCTTTTACGAAATATACGGCACAGAGGCCAATACTCTTCATCTTCTCATACAAATGTTTATTTTCATGGAGAGCAACATAATAACGCCGATCCAAGGGCTGCATAACGAAACCACTAGCGGTAAACCCGGGCAATTGGGACTGTTTTATATCCACACTCGGTGCGGAAAAATCCACATAGTTCCGAATGGTCATATAATAATACTGCTCACTGCCGAACTTACTTCCATCCCACGCAAGAAAATCTATCGGCGTGAAGAAGAATGATCCAGAATCCCAATTATCCAATAATCTTTTTAATCGCTCAGAAACTAATCCCCCATATGCCATGAGGTGATAATCAAGAGGCTTGAACCTCTTTTTTCCTATTTTAATTGATACTACATCACCCGTTCGGTTATTCTTTGGAACACGAGATAACTTATAATTTTCGCATTCCTCTACTACATCAAATTTTTGTTCCCAAAGAGGTGATATAATATCGTGGTAATTACTCGTCCCGTCGCTAAACTGCACGCTAAGCTTAGTATCCCAACTGAAACGACTTCCCGTCAGCATGGCAATTCTTTCTCTATAATCTTCGGGTGTATTCGCTGCTGCTTCTTTTTGTAGCTTGTTCATAACAGACCTCCGAATAACATAAGAAGATAATAAATCACGATAAAAATAAGCCCGGAATAGCCCGGGTTTATTTGAAGAGTGATAAAACGGTCAAGATCAATCCCGCGCGTTAATATACGCCTGCTCACTCACTGCATGATAAGCCTTCACCTGCTCACGGTAGGCTTTATAAGAGTCGTATACTTTCTGAGAAAGCGGGTCAGCGCCTGCAACCTCGGCAACGACTTCATCAGATAATGTCTGAAGTTTGTCGAGCACATCCGCCGGGAATTCACGCACGTCGACGCCGTGTTTTTCTTTCAGTTCGATCAATGCCGCCTGATTGCGCGTCGTGTATTCCGCGAGCATGTCTTCGTTAATCGCTTTGGCGGTGATACGGACGATAGCCTGAAGGTCAGCTGGCAGTTCAGCAAAAGCACCTTTATTGATGGTGAATTCCATCATTGAACCCGGCTCGTGCCAGCCCGGGTAGTAGTAGTGTTCAGCCACCTTATAAAGCCCAAAGGCCAGGTCATTGTAAGGGCCAACCCACTCGGTTGCGTCGATGGTGCCCGTCTGCAGGGAGGTGAAGATTTCACCGCCCGGAAGAGTCACTGGCGTACCACCAGCACGTGCCAGTACTTCTCCGCCTAAGCCCGGAATCCGCATTTTCAGACCTTTCAGGTCATCAACGCTGTTGATTTCTTTGTTAAACCAGCCGCCCATCTGCACACCGGTATTACCGCCCGGTAATGGCAGCAGGTTAAATGGCGCATAAACTTCTTCCCACAGGGCCTGACCGCCACCGTATTGAATCCAGCCGTTCATTTCCTGTGCAGTTAAACCAAACGGAACAGAGGTGAAGAATTGCGCAGCAGAGGCTTTGCCCTTCCAGTAGTAAGCGCCACTATGACCCATTTCCGCAGTGCCCTGCGATACAGCATCAAACACCTGCAACGCAGGCACGAGTTCACCAGCGCCATACACTTTAATGGTTAAACGGCCACCCGACAGTTGCTCGACCTGCTCGGCAAAACGCTCAGGCGCTGTACCCAGACCCGGAAAGTTTTTCGGCCAGGAGGTCACCAGTTTCCATTCGAACGTTTTTGCTGGCTCGGCGCCCGTGGCTCCTGCCTGAGGTTCACAGTCCTTATTACATGCGCTCAGCACGAGTGCTGCCGCCACCATCACTAACAGTCGTTTCATTAGGGTCTCCTGCCTTTGTTATTTTGTGCGCGTTTAACACGCTTCTAGTTTTGCAAAACTGGCTACTAACCACTTACTGCCAGCATCATCAAAATTCACCTGAACCCGTAAGCCCGCACCCTGCCCTTCAAACTGCATCACCGTGCCTTCACCAAACATTTCATGGAAGACCCGCTGCCCAAGGCTGTACGGGTATTGCTCCTGAACAAAGTCGGGCTGTCCGAACGAAGACGGCTTAGAGGTTCGTGCCGACAACGGGCGACTGACGCTATTTTTCAAGCGCACTTCAGACACCAGCTCAGAAGGTATCTCGCGAATAAAACGTGACGGTGTGCTGAAGTTTTCCTGGCCATGCAGGCGGCGACTTTCGGCGTAGGTAATAATGAGCTTTTCCATCGCGCGGGTAATGCCGACATAAGCAAGGCGACGTTCTTCTTCGAGGCCTTCCGCTTCGTCCATGGACATTTTGTGAGGGAAAAGACCTTCTTCGACGCCCGCCAGAACGACCTGCGGAAATTCCAGACCCTTGGCAGAGTGAAGGGTCATCAGTTGCACTGCGTCATCGTATTCATCCGCCTGACCTTCGCCAGCTTCGAGTGCAGCGCTGTCGAGGAAGCGCGCTAACGCAGACTCGTCTTCCTCTTCATCGTCAATAAAATCGGGTTCAAACTGGCGCGCAGCGGTCACCAGCTCTTCGAGGTTATCGATCCGGGCCTGCCCCTTCTCACCCTTTTCTTTTCGGTGATGGTCAATCAACCCAGACTGCTGGATAACATTATCGACCAGCTCGTGGAGGGGCAGATCTTCTGCACCAACCGCGAGTTCTTCAATCAGATCAATAAACCCCTGAACGGCCCCAGAGGCACGTTTAGGAAGACTGTTATGCTCCAGAGCTTTATGCAGCGCCTGCCAGAGCGAGCAGCCTTCATCACGAGCAATGGCGCGCAATGATTCAACGGTTTTTTCGCCAATAGAACGTGCAGGAACATTAATCACACGTTCCACAGCGCCGTCATCTTCACGGGTTAACAGTAGGCGCAGATAAGCGAGGGCATTTTTAATTTCGAGGCGTTCATAGAAGCGCTGGCCGCCATAAATACGGTAAGGAATACCTGAACGCAGAAATGCTTCTTCCAGGGTGCGCGACTGTGCATTCGAGCGATACAGCACGGCCATATCCGTACGGGCCCGACCTGCTCGTGCCCATTCATCGACCAGATCAGCAATGTAACGTGCTTCATCCTGTTCATTGAATGCGGCATAGAGCGAGATCTGCTCGCCGTCTTCATCATCCGTACGCAGCTCTTTACCGAGGCGTCCGCTGTTGTTCGAGATCACCGCATTCGCCGCGGCCAGAATGTTTGCCGTCGAACGGTAGTTCTGCTCGAGCTTGATCATTTCAGCGCCGGGAAAGTCTTCCTGAAATGCGCGGATATTACCGACATTGGCACCGCGCCAGCCGTAAATCGACTGGTCATCATCGCCGACGACCATGACAGAGACGGTATTGCCCGCAAGCAAGCGAATCCATGCGTACTGGATGTTGTTGGTATCCTGGAATTCGTCGACCAGAATATTACGGAAGCGGCTTTGGTAATGCGCCAGCAGCTCCGGGTTTTCTAACCAGAGTTCGTGGGCTCGCAGAAGGATTTCACCAAAGTCGACCAGCCCGTTGCGCTGACAGTGTTCTTCGTAGATGTAGTAGAACTCGTGCAACTGACGTGTAAACGGATCGGCAGAAGGAATCACATGCGCAGCACGACGACCTTCGTCTTTCTGGCCATTGATGTACCACTGTATCTGCTTCGGCGGATAGCGGCTGTCGTCGATATTGTGTTCTTTCATCAGACGCTTGATCAGGCGCACCTGATCATCGCTGTCGAGTATCTGAAAATACTGCGGCAGTTTCGCTTCACGCCAATGCTGTTTCAGCAGGCGGTGCGCCAGACCATGAAAGGTCCCTACCCACAAGCCATTCGATGGCTCATTAAGTACCTGCTCGATGCGGGTACGCATCTCACGAGCGGCTTTATTGGTGAAGGTGACCGCCATGACAGAGAAAGGCGAGACGTTCTCTACCTTCAATAACCAGGCGATACGGTGCACCAGCACACGGGTCTTACCCGAACCGGCACCTGCGAGTACAAGCTGATGTGGAGAGTTAGCGCATACGGCGTTGCGCTGACCATCATTCAGCTGATCAATAAGAAGCGATATATCCATGGGCACCAAGTCTACCAGAATGTTTCACGCGCCCTGAACACTTACTGTGGGCTTATACGTCGTCATAAGTCCCATGGCTAAGGAGAGTGAATTTCGTATAATCAGACTCTGACACCTGAGCTCTGGAACGCACGTGAAAAATCAGCCCATTCTGAAAGAAATCGCCAGCGCCCGGTCGTCTCTGCGCAAGTCAGAAATCAAAGTCGCAGATTTTGTTCTCGCCGAACCTGAACAGGTAATGCATATGCGCATCGTTGACCTGGCTCAGGAAGCACAGGTCAGCGAACCTACCATTGTGCGCTTCTGTCGCGCGATCGGATGCAACGGTTTCCAGGAGTTCAAGGTACGTATTGCTCAGGAAACCGCGGTGGCCAATAACCTTGGGCAGTTCGCGATAGCCGAAGACGACAGCATTGACGATATCTGCACCAAGATTGCCGACACAACCATCCAAAGGCTGTATCAGGTCAAATCTCAGCTGCTGCCCGCTCAGGTTGCAGACGCAGCTCAAGCCATGAGCAGCGCGATGCGTGTGGAGTTTTACGGTTTTGGTGCGTCAGGAGCCGTTGCAACCGACGCCCAGCATAAATTTTTCCGTTTGCAGGTCGCCACCGCGGCATACAGTGACCCTCATATGCAGTCGATGTCGGCCGTCACACTGGGCGATAAAGACGTTGTCGTTGCTATTTCTCAAAGCGGACGCACTCTGGATCTTATGCACTCAATTAAACTGGCACAGAAGCATGGTGCTGTTGTCGTTAGCCTGGCCCCTCAGAATACTCCGGTCAGTAATGCCGCCGACCTGCCGATTCATATTAATATCGAAGAAGACACCGACCAGTTTACGCCGATGACTTCCCGGATTGCCCACCTGATGGTGATTGATATGTTGGCGGTTGCCGTCACCCAACGTCGTGGCCCCGACTTTGCCAACCATCTTAATGCGATCAAACAAAGCATCCGGTCTTTGCGATCTGAAGGGGATCATTAAGGTCCGCCTGAAACAGAACTATTCAAACCGACACTCAGTAATAAACTACCCAACAGTGGAATTAGGACAATAACGCCCAGTTAGTGAGTTTGGCTGAATAAACCGGTTGGCTTATCAGTCAGTTCCTGTAATCTGTCTGTAAACAAAAATAAGCAGAATCGCAACCGGACTTGTGAATCCCAGAGGGAAAAACACTATGGAAACCGCTAAAGATTATACTTCTGAAGAAACCGTATCGTTCGACGAAAACGGTAATGTTGTTGTTAACAAAGAGGCGCACGCTTCTAAGAAATTAATCTCCCGCCGGGCCATTGAGGCACACTTAGAGCGGAAGCGTCTGGAAAAAGACCTCGAAGCTTATTACTTCGACTGATCAGTCCGCAATAGAGAAAGCAGCCAACCGGCTGCTTTTTTTTGCCTGAATATTTTCATCAGCCAAACTCGGCATTTTTACTAGCCAGAGAGCGAACTCAGATTGATTCGCTCCCTGAGATCCAGAGTTCGTTTGTGGGAGCTATTCAGCCAGCTTGCCTGGCCAATGGCGATGGTTTTTGCGGCTACGGTATTCGCTAAATAGCCTTCGGCTGATTCACTCCCACAGTGGTTTACAGGTTGATTCCAACCGCTCCGTTTAAGCATTCTTCTGTCGTTAATTGATCGCCTTTAAATACTCGCTGATCAACCCTGTGCTAAAAATAACAGACATAAAAAAACCGGCCAGTTGGCCGGTTCTTCGTTTTGGCATCCTTGCCAGCTGAGGTTCAACTTACTTAGAAGTGAACTCTGGGTACGCTTCCATACCACACTCAGCAATATCAACACCTTCGTATTCCTGCTCTTCGCTGACGCGCAGACCCATGATGGCCTTGAGTACGCCCCAAACGATCAGAGAAGTTACGAATACCCAGATGAAGATAGTCAGAGTACCAACCAGCTGTCCCATGAAGGTAGCATCAGCGTCAGACAGCAGTACTGCGAAGATACCCCATACACCAACAACACCGTGTACAGAGATCGCACCTACTGGATCGTCGATCTTCAGCTTGTCGAGGGTCAGGATAGACAGAACTACCAGAACACCACCCGCAGCACCGATCAGAGTTGCCAGGAAAGGTGATGGATCAGCAGGCTCAGCAGTGATCGCAACCAGACCAGCCAGAGCACCGTTCAGAGCCATAGTCAGGTCAGCCTTACGGAACAGGATGTAACCAGTAATCAGGGCAGCAATCAGACCGCCTGATGCAGCAGCGTTAGTGTTCAGGAATACGTTAGCAACTTCGTTTGCAACTGCGATACCACCCAGTTTCAGAGTAGAACCACCGTTGAAGCCGAACCAACCCATCCACAGGATGAACATACCCAGGGTAGCCAGTGGCAGGTTAGCACCAGGAATAGCGCGTACTTCACCGTTAGGGCCATACTTGCCTTTACGAGCGCCCAGCAGCAGAACACCAGCCAGAGCAGCAGCAGCACCCGCCATGTGAACGATACCTGAACCTGCATAGTCAGAGTAGCTCAGTTCGTACAGACCGAATACAGAGTCACCGTTCCAGGTCCATGAGCCTTCCATAGGATAGATGAAACCAGTCATTACAACAGCGAATGCCAGGAACGCCCACAGCTTCATACGTTCAGCAACCGCACCAGAAACGATAGACATTGCAGTCGCTACGAAAACAACCTGGAAGAAGAAGTCAGATGCACCAGCGTATTCGCCCATGTCACCGAAACCAGATTCGTTAGAAGCCGCCAGAACACCTGCAATCGCAGCGTCGTCCATACCAGCAACAGTAGTCACACCAGACAAGAAGTAACCGCCGCCATACATCAGTTCATAACCGCAGATCAGGTACATGGTGCACGAGATCGCGAACAGGGCGACGTTTTTGGTCAGAATTTCAGTGGTATTTTTAGAGCGGACCAGACCCGCTTCCAGCATGGCGAAACCTGCCGCCATCCACATTACCAGCGCGCCACACACCAGGAAATAAAAGGTGTCCATGGCGAACTGAAGTTCAAAAATATGATTAAGATTCGATTCCATTATAAGCCCCCCGCATCAGGCTCTGTTATGTAGTGGTCGGACGTCTTACAGCGCGTCTGCGCCAGTTTCGCCAGTACGGATACGAATAACCTGCTCAAGGCTGGTGACAAAGATCTTGCCGTCGCCGATTTTGCCGGTGTTCGCTGCTTTAGTGATTGCTTCGATGACTTTTTCAGTCAGGTCTTCAGCAACCGCCACTTCAATTTTTACTTTTGGCAGAAAATCCACCACGTATTCAGCGCCACGGTACAGTTCAGTGTGGCCTTTCTGACGACCAAAGCCTTTCACTTCAGTCACTGTGATGCCCTGAACACCGATCTCAGACAGTGATTCACGAACATCGTCAAGCTTGAATGGCTTAACAACAGCAGTAATGAGTTTCATAGAAAACCCCTTTCGTAATTTAGATAAGGTTACAGATAGCCCGTGCGGGGGCACGGGCTATTGTATGCTTTTTACAGGTCGATAGGCAGGCTGTAAGAAACAACAAACTTCAGATCGTCTTCAGTTTCATCTAACTCAGCGTCAACTACCTTACTCGCAGTGAAAGACAGGTTATCCGTGTAGGCATAGCTCAAATCAAGGTGAACGTACTTGTCGCTATCTGCATCACTGTTAGAAACACCAACAGTCGCGCTGTACGCATCCATGCCATAACCCAGAGTCAGGTAGCTGTAATCGTCTGGGTTGCTTGATACTGGATAGTAGTAAGAGAAAGACGCGCCTTCGTAACCCAGAGATACGATCAGCTCAGACAGATCGAAAGTGTTACCGCTAGTGTCTTGATCAGACTCCAGAACATCAGCAACGCCGTTTTCGTCTTCATCACTTGGATCTACATAGGTGAAGTTGTTAGCGCTTGGGTAAACGTAAGTCAAAACAGATACGTCGTAGGAGAAACCTTCCATTTCACCACCGTAACCTACATACAGGTCGTATTCGTTTCCAGCTGCGCTATCACCGCTAGAAGTCCACATACCAGCGTAAGCACCACCAGTAGAAAGAGTGATGTCACCAGAAACGGCTGGAGAACCGTTACCCAGATCCAGACCACGCCACAGGTACATGCTCGCAACCGCTGCAGATGCAGATACATCTACTTCAGCTTGAGCCAGTTGAGCACCAGTCAGACCTGTAGTCATAACACCAGCGAGAGCGATTGCTTTAGTCAGTTTTTTCATCGTTCTTTTTCCTATTACGGTTTTTTTAGCTGTTGATCTTTCAATTTGGTCGATATGGGCAATTCGCACCGATATCTTTCTGTCACTCGGTTATAGCAGGGTGTGTGCCAACTTTTGATATACCCTTTTAAATCAATAACTTAGTAAAAGTATGCGGACTTTTACAGTCATTGACGCAACCAAAAGAGGGCACGCAGCCAAAACCAGCACCCATTTATTGCACACCCTTCTGACGGTTTGCACTGTTTGGGTGCAGCATTTGAAATTATCCCCTTTGCCCTTTCTGGTACACTGCGCCAAAACCCTTCCGGAGGTAAATTATGAAACCCGATGCGATTAAGAGCCGACTCGAAGAAATGCTGGAAAAGAGCCCGTTTGCCAGCCTGTCATCTGACCTGAAGCTGGCACTTCAGTCTCAACTGCAGAGCCTGATCACTAACGCCAACCTGGTGACCCGGGAAGAATTCGACGTGCAGGCAGAAGTTCTGCGTCGTACCAGTGCACGACTGGCGGAGCTTGAAGAGCGTGTTGCTAAGTTAGAAGCAGAGTGATCTTCTGATGCTTTGATTAAGCGGCCTGATGGCCGCTTTTTTGTTTTTGGCCGCTGATTCTGCGGGCCGCTGTGGTAGTAGCCGCTGGCGCGGGGTAACTTCTTTAGCTGCCGCTAAGGTCTGATGGCCAGTTGAGTTGCCGCTAGCGCGGGCTGGCTTTTTTGGCTGCCGCCAGGGTTTTATTGCCCTGTTTGGGGATTGCATCCCCGGGCGGGCAGCCCCTCCCCTGCTTCGCGCTTTCTGGGCCGCGTTTCCTTCACAGAACTTGAGAACCCTCGCAACGGGCCAATGCAGCATCCCTGCTGCCAGCCCCTTGCCCGGCATCCATGCCGGGGCCATGCGGGCTTCTCATCATTCTGCTCGGCGGCCCCAGAGGCGCAATTACCAGCCCGCGAAAGTATCTTTCTTAATTAGATAGGTTTAACTGCAACACAGCCTGGTGAGCAATATCCACCACACACTTTTACGGTAGGGCCAATCAGATTTTGAAATACGATATTGAGGGTAAAATTCTGCGCCTCTGGGGCCGCTGAAATTTACGCCAGCTTTGAAGGCAACGAGAGGCAGGATGCCGAACGAGGCTCCATACGGGCATGGATGCCCGCCGGAGCCGGTTGCCGGAAAAGCCAGTAAATATCAGAACTAAGGCCCAGAAAGCGCGAAGCAGGGGAGGGGCTGCCCGCCCGGGGATGCAATCCCCAAACAGGGCAATAAAACCCTGGCGACAGCCAAAAAAGTCAGACCGCGCTAGCGGCTACAGAATCGGCGGCCACATAAACTAGCGGCTACTGTTAAATAGCCAGAAGCTCCTTCGCTTCCTCGGAGTGTTCAAGCTCTTCACCCGTCCCCTGACTCACCACTCTCCCCCGCTCAAGAATAATAAATTCATCGGCGAGTTCTTTAGCAAAGTCGAGGTACTGCTCAACAAGCACAATGGCCATATCCCCACGATCCCGCAGCAATTTGATGACGCGACCAATGTCTTTAATGATGGAAGGCTGAATACCTTCGGTCGGTTCATCAAGAATCAGCATTTTAGGTCGCAGCAGTAATGCGCGTGCAATCGCTAGCTGCTGTTGCTGGCCACCAGAAAGGTCGCCACCCCGGCGCTTAAGCATCTGCTGCAGCACTGGGAAGAGTGAGAACACTTCAGGATCAATAAACCGCTGTGAGCGCGGCACCGCTGAGAACGCGGTCTGCAAGTTCTCTTCTACCGTCAGCTGCGGGAAAATATCCCGCCCCTGTGGCACAAACGCGATACCTTGTTTAGCCCGGTCGTAGGGTGCAAGTTTCATGATACTTTTACCGTCCCAGGAGATGTCACCGGAACCCGGTGCGAGGTGCCCGGCCAGTGATTTCATCAGAGTGGTTTTACCAACACCATTACGTCCCAGAACACAGGTCACTTTGCCCACGTCTGCGTTAAGGCTGACGTTGTAAAGCGCCTGACTGGCGCCGTAAGAAACATTTAAATCCGTTACATTCAACATATCAGCGCCCCAGATACACTTCGATAACCTGCTGGTTATTCTTCACATTCGCCAGACTGCCTTCGGCGAGTACCGAGCCCTCGTGCAGTACCGTCACACGACAATCCAGGGCTTCAATAAAGTCCATGTCGTGCTCGACCACCATTAAAGAGTGTTTCTTTGAAAGCTCTTTAAACAGCTCAGCCGTTTTCATCGTTTCTTCGTCGGTCATTCCGGCAGCAGGTTCATCAATCAAGAGCAGTTCAGGCTCCTGACCTAATAGCATGCCGATTTCAAGCCACTGTTTCTGGCCATGCGACAAGCTACCCGCGTCCTCATAGAGGCGATCTTTCAGGTCAATCATGGATAGAATTTCGTCGATTTTATCCTGCTTTGCGCCCGTCAGTTTATGGGTCAGCGCCTGCCAGACTGAGCGACCACCTTTTAACGACATTTCGAGGTTTTCGAATACTGTCAGGCTCTCAATCACGCTTGGTTTCTGAAACTTACGACCAACGCCCATATTCGCTACCTGCGCTTCGTCGTAACGCGTCAGGTCGAGCTCATCATTAAACAGAATCGTCCCTTCGTCCGGTCGTGTTTTACCTGTGATGACATCCATCATGGTGGTCTTACCGGCCCCGTTCGGGCCGATAATCGCCCGCATTTCGCCCGGCTCAATAAATAACGAAAGAGAGTTCAGTGCTTTAAAGCCATCAAAACTGACGCTAACACCATCCATATAGAGAACAGTAGGTTGATCTATGTGCTTGGTTTTTGCGAGGCTCATACTTTGCCCTCCGCGTTATCTGTAGCAGGTTTACCTGCCTGGCCGCCCCCGCCCGAAGAGAAAAACTTATCTTTGATCTGCGCCCACAAACCAACGACACCTTTCGGCAGATAAAGAGTAGTCAGTACAAACAGGCCACCCAGCATAAACAACCATAGTTCTGCAAAAGCGCCGGTGAAATAGGTCTTGGCGTAGTTCACCAGTACGGCTCCGATGACGGCACCGAACAAGGTTCCGCGACCGCCAACAGCAACCCAGATGATCATCTCGATTGAGTTAATGGGAGCAAATTCGCCGGGGTTAATAATACCAACCTGCGGAACATATAAGGCACCAGCAACACCAGCCAGCATGGCGGAAACAACAAAGACAAACAGCTTGTACCACTCGACGCGATAACCTAAGAACCGCGCTCGTGATTCACTGTCTCTGATGGCGACCAGCACTCGTCCGAGCTTAGAGGTCACGATAAAGCGACTGATTAAATAACCGAGAATCAAAGCAATGCCTGAGGCAAAGAAGAGCGCGGCACGCGTCGAGTCGGCCTGTAGATCAAAGCCTAAGATATCCTTAAAGTCAGTCAGGCCGTTATTACCACCGAAGCCCATATCGTTACGGAAGAACGCCAGCATCAATGCATACGTCAGCGCCTGGGTGATAATAGAAAGGTAGACCCCGGTAACCCGCGAACGGAATGCCAGTGCACCAAAGACGAACGCCAGAATACCCGGTACGGCGAGAACCATGACCATAGCAAACCAGAACTGATCAAAGCCAAACCAATACCACGGCAGCTCTGTCCAGTTCAGGAACACCATAAAATCTGGCAGATCAGGATTAGCATAGACACCACGGTCGCCAATCTGGCGCATCAGATACATGCCCATAGCGTAACCGCCAAGCGCAAAAAATGCCCCGTGGCCCAGACTCAGGATTCCGCAGTACCCCCAGATCAAATCAACGGATACCGCGAGCAGTGCGTAACAAAGATATTTACCTAACAAAGTCATTGTGTAGGTAGATACGTGCAGCGCTGAGCCCTCTGGGAAGAATAAGTTGCAGAAAGGCACGATGATGGCGATCGCCAGAATGATCATCATCATCCGACGCCCGGCAACATCGTTCATAATCAGTCGGGTTAAAGGGCCGCCTTTAATTTCCTGTTTCATCATGCGCTCCTTAACCCATATCCGCAGCGCGACCCTTGAGGGCAAACAACCCACGAGGACGCTTCTGGATAAACAGAATAATAAATATCAGTACAAGAATTTTTGCGACAACGGCTCCGGCCCATGGCTCAAGCAATTTATTAACAACACCCAAAGACATAGCGCCCACCAAAGTGCCCCAAAGGTTACCCACACCGCCGAACACGACAACCATAAATGAGTCGATAATGTACGCCTGACCCATGTTTGGCCCAACGTTAGTCAACTGTGACAGGGCAACACCTGCAATACCGGCGATACCTGAGCCCAGGCCAAACGTCAGTGCATCAACCCAGCCAGTGCGAATCCCCATAGAGCTCGCCATCGGACGATTCATGGTTACTGCACGCATCTGCAATCCGAACAGGGTTCGCTTAAGTATTAATGCCAACAACGCGAGCACCAGGAGACTGAAAATAATGATATATAAACGGTTAAAGGTCAGCTCGAGCGCCGGATTAATCATGAAAGTACCCGCCATCCAGTCGGGCGTAGCTACTTCACGGTTTAACGGGCTGAAGATTGAGCGTACCGCCTGCTGCAGCACCAGACTGATACCGAAGGTGGCGAGCAGAGTTTCCAATGGGCGGCCATAGAGATGGCGGATAACACCACGCTCAATAGCGACGCCCACCAGACCGCTCACCAGAAATGCTGCAGGCACAGCAACGGCCAGTGACATGCCAATATGGTCTGGCATCAACTGTTGAACAACGTAGGTTGTGTAGGCGCCCAGCATGATCATTTCGCCATGAGCCATATTGATCACGCCCATCACACCAAATGTAATCGCCAGACCAATGGCCGCAAGGAGCAGCACAGCACCGAGAGCCAGGCCAAAATAGAGATTTTCAGCAACGCTGTTCAGTGACAGCAGGCTTTCGATTTTCTTGAGTGCTTCGTCTGCCGCCTGAATTTCCTCGGTTCTGGAATCTGCTTCAGCAGCACGGCGATAGTTGGCCAACGCACCGCGAACATCCGGGTAAAGTGACCCTGAAAGAAGCTTCACGCCTGCGATGCGTTCTTTTTCGGTCTCTGCTTCCAGCAGGCGTATGCCCTTCACCAGAAGAAGAACGTCACGAACGTCTGTTTTTTCTTCGTTATCTAACGCTTCATCAAGCGTCGCCTGATCAAGATCTTCCGCAGACTTCAGTAAGTTGACCGCTGCCTGCAAGCGCATGTCCGGATCATCTGAGAAAATCTGCAAGCGTGCGATGCCGTTTCTCAGCAACACACGTAGCTTATTATTTACGCTGATTTTTTTGATATCGCGTTTACTTTCCAGAGTGACCTCTTCACCACTGAAAAATGTCGTCACCGAATCATCGTCATTAATAACGACGACCCGATCGTCTTTACGGTAATACAGGTCGCCTTCGACCATAACCTGCATAAAGAGAAGCGTTTTAGGGTCATCGATGGTTGTCAGGCGTTCGGTCACTGCCTGCTTTTCTCGATACCCTGCATCAATTAATTCTTGAGCAACGGCGTGTAACGCTGTGTTGGGCTTCATAGGTGATGCTTCAGCCCCTGCCACCACCACAGTATACAAAACAAATGCGAACAGCACGGCCGTCCGTATCAATACAGAAAACATAATTATCACCGGGAATTTTGAGAGAAGCAGGAAAGAATTTCCCTGCCTGTCCTTGTTACGAACTGCGATAGAGCGCGTTTTACCGCACTCTATTCCGCTGCCAGCGAATTACTCGCCTGCAACCGCCGAACCACCACAGGTTTTCGTTGAGGTGTTGTAGTTTCCGCAGTTAATCGGTGCAGTCCAGTCTGAGATCAGGTTTGCACTTTCTGGCAGATAATCCGTCCATGCATCACCTTTCACTTCTTCGTCAGTAGCCCAAACGATTTCGAACTGGCCATCTTCCTGAATCTCGCCAATCAGTACCGGCTTAGACAGGTGATGGTTTTCGTTCATTACGGCCGTACCGCCAGTCAGGTTAGGTACTTCGATGCCGTACATCGCAGAGCGTACTTTATCCACTTCTGCAGAGCCTGCTTTTTCAACCGCTTCTGCCCACATGCTGAAACCGATGTAAGTCGCTTCCATTGGGTCGTTAGTTACACGGTCTTCATCGCCGATGTAGTTATGCCATGCTGCGATAAACTCATCGTTAGCTTCGCTTTCTGCACTCTGGAAGTAGTTCCATGCAGCCAGGTGACCAACCAGTGGCTCAGTATCAAAACCTGACAGCTCTTCTTCACCTACTGAGAAGGCAACAACTGGAATTTCTTCAGACGCTACGCCCTGGTTAGCCAGTTCTTTGTAGAAAGGAACGTTCGCGTCACCGTTAATGGTAGAAACAACGGCCGTTTTCTTACCAGCGGCACCGAATTTCTTAATATCCGATACGATAGTCTGCCAGTCGCTGTGACCAAACGGCGTGTAGTTCACCATAATGTCTTTTTCAGCAACACCTTTAGACTTCAGGTAAGACTCAAGAATCTTGTTAGTCGTACGAGGGTATACATAGTCAGTACCTGCAAGTACAAAACGCTCAACGCCGAGATCGTTGATCAGGTAATCAACCGCAGGAATCGCCTGCTGGTTTGGCGCAGCACCGGTATAGAATACGTTGTAAGAAGATTCTTCACCTTCATACTGAACCGGGTAGAACAGCAGACCATTCAGCTCTTCCACAACTGGCAGAACCGATTTACGGGATACTGAAGTCCAGCAACCGAAGATCACATCAACGTCTTCTTTTTCCAGAAGTTCACGGGTTTTTTCTGCAAACAGAGGCCAGTTAGATGCTGGGTCGACAACCACTGGCTCAAGCTTTTTACCTAGCAGGCCGCCCTTCTTATTCTGTTCTTCGATCATCATAAGAACAGTGTCTTTCAGAGTAGTTTCTGAAATTGCCATAGTACCCGACAGAGAGTGCAGGACACCGACTTTAATGGTGTCATCTGCTGCATTCGCAATGCTTACGCCTGCAGCCATCGCTGTCATACCAACAATCTGTGACGCTTTCATCAGAGTTTTGAGACTTACTTTTTTCATAATTATTTCCTTTTTATGGTCAGGATTATGTCCGGCCTCGACTCTTCTCTTGGGGGTGTGTAAGAGCGGGCAACTATAAAACCGATCTAGTTAGAGCAATCGCCGTACCAGTTTTCATGCCTTATTTTTCGGCAATTTCTGGCAAAGAGTGCCCCCCAGAGGAGCATTTCCGGTCTTGAGGAGATAATTCGCACCAATAGTGCTCAGCGAGTTGTTTTTTTTGCCTTGAAAGCGTGCGTATCTATTTCCTTGATAAGTCGGTGGAGTATCGTTGTCGCGCTTCCTGAATTCTGTGAACTGTTATTTCGCGAACAGTATTGCGACTGACCTCGATGTGTTTAGTAAGATCTCGCGTTGCACGAGAGCTGTCTGCCGAAAGAATCGCACTGAGAATACTACTGTGCTCATCGTATGTTGCCTGTATACGCCTAGGCTCATAAAAGTCGAGGCGCCTTACGATCCTCAGACGCTCACATACGCCTTTATGAATGGCTTCCATTTGCTTGTTCTGGCCACACTCCAATAGTCCGAAGTGAAATTCCTCATCCAGAAACGCTACATCAACAGGGTCGACCTGCCTCTGTGAGGGCTTACAACACCAGATAGTAACCAACCCCGCTAAACGCTCGGCCCTGTCTGGTTCCATACACAGACGGCGAACCACTTCACACTCCAGCAGAATGCGGACATCGTAGAGCTCTTCGAAATACCGGAAATCAAAAGGCCGGACCTGCCAGCCATTGCGGAAGTACACCTGCACATACCCATCACGCTCCAGGCGATACAGGGCCTCTCTAACGGGTGTTCTGGAGGCCTGCATACGCGCAGCCACTTCACTTTCACTAAAGCGATCTCCCGGTAGCATTCTGAAATCAAAGATATCTTCTTTCAGCTGTCGATATACTTTCTCGGCAAGGTTCACAGGATGACCTTATGAGTTCAGTGATGAGATATAGGCCCGCCATCCGCCGAAATGACTGATATCCGTTGCGCTCGCCACCGCCTCTGGTTCGCAGATAAAGCCTTTCACCAGACGGCCGTCTTCCAGCTCAAGAGTTCCAATACCGAGTGGCTGCGGAATTTCTTCTACGAAAGAACCAAAGGCCGCCTGATCTAAACGCCACAGCTCGACGATTAATTGATTCCCTGTAACCTTTTCGATTTTCAGATCTTCTTCGTTAAGTCGCACCAGACCTGGCTTCGGAGGCACTGTATTTGCGAGAGCGTAGAGCTGATACTTGTTGGCGGTGAGTGTCTGTTCCAACAAGGTCGCATGACGACTGGTCAGCTGACGGTTCAGAGGCATCCCGGTCAAGTGGGCACCCACCACGGCAACGACGACTGACGCATCGTCTTTCTTACCCAGCATCACTGGCGCTTCAGCTAATCGAACGTGTGACTGCCACTGGCCAGCAAAGTTGGTCAGAGCCAGCTCGTGCCATGCTGGTGCAATAACAGTTATCCCAAACGGTAAACCGTCGCTACGCATATGCGCAGGCAACGACAGGGCACATAAGTCGGCCAGATTGACGAAGTTTGTGTAAGTGCCTAACTGGCTGTTGACCTCAACCGGGGCGGCATCAACGTCAGCCATCGTAGGAAAGCGAGGAGCGGTAGGCACGAACAACGCATCCACGGTTTTGAAGATACTCTGAATCTGGCGCACCAGATCTTTGCGACGATACTCTGCTTTAAATGCATCGACAGCAGTACCGTCAACGCCACCAGCAATGATGTTTTTTACGACCGGATTAATACCCGGTAAATCCTGTTTCAGAAACTCGCCGACAGCCGCATAGCGTTCGGCCACCCATGGGCCCTGATATAAAAGGCTGGCCAGCTCAAACAAGGGCGTAAAGTCGATTGTTTTTAACTCGAAGCCTGCATCAACAGCCTGCTCACAGGCTTTTTCATACGCCGCTTTTTGTATGTCATCTCCAAACCATGGTGCATCTGCAGGAATACCCAATGTCTGGATACGTTCATTACGCACCATAGTACGTGAGCGGGCGTAGCCATCTGCTGGATCGAATTGCGCAGCAATTTCATAAATGCGCTCGGCATCGCGGCTATTGAGCGCAAAGACAGAAACGCAATCAAGACTTCGGCATGCTGGAACAACGCCCGAAGCACTGATAGCGCCTACAGTTGCCTTTAAACCGACGATATGATTAAAGCCCGCAGGCACCCGGCCAGAGCCAGCGGTATCGGTACCGAGCGAAAAGGCCACCTGGCCCTTTGCAACCGCAGTCGCAGAACCAGAACTTGAGCCGCCAGAAATATACTCAGGATTAAACACGTTGTTCACTGCACCGTATGGCGAGCGAGTACCAACCAGTCCGGTTGCGAACTGATCGAGATTGGTTTTCCCCATAACGATGGCACCTGCCTTACGCAGAAGCTGAACAACAAAAGCATCATCATCCGGCTCGTAGGCATATTCAGGGCACGCCGCCGTGGTGAGAAAGTCCGCAGCATCAATATTATCTTTCACGGCAAACGGCACACCGAAAAGGGGAAGGTTTCTGCCCTCATCGTCCGCTGCAGCTTTCAGGTTTTCGAGGTAACTTATTTGTTTAGTAAGCTGTTCCTCGCTGGCTAGCGCAATCCAGGCGCTACCATTGCGGGGCAATCCATTCGTATCCAGCTCGTCTGCAGCAATCGCTTTCCGGGTGGCCAGTAAAAGCTCACCTACATCAGCGCCATTCCTATATGCCCGGGCCCAATCGTTCAGATTCCAGCCAATTCCTGTCGTTACTTCTGTCATGCCAACCGCCATTGAATTCATACTTGTATACAAGATTCGTAGCGACACTTGTGCCAGATTCGTCAGGCAAGACAGGGGAATCTATAACATTATGATTTTTAACGGGTTTATCGAGATAAGAGCATCTAACTCACAAACAGAAAGTCAGACAAAGTACGGATGGCGCTTTAGAAGAAAGCTCGATGTAGCTGCATTGCACCAATTTGCACCAACTCGTACTAAAGAGCAACACAGATTTCAGAAGAGGTTTTTCAGATAGAACTGCATAGGTTTGGTCGACTCGCCCGATGCATCGACGTCTTTCCAGGCAAAAGACGTGCGAATACCCGCCATAGGCTGATAGCCCATATGCTTCCAGATCGGATCAAGTGACTGGTAGTTCTCTGGGCGTAAAGGATGATCATCGGGCCGTACCACGGAGCAAAAGACACAGGCGGATAACCCAAGGGCACGTGCATGCTTCTCCCGAGCATCAAAAAACTGTCGATACACTCCCTTACCCCGATACTCAGGCAGGAGTACAGACTCAGCACAGTAGAATAACGCCTTGTCATTGATTCCCGCTTTCAGGAACGGAGCTCTGAACTCATCGACTTCCGCCGCTAAGGGTAGACCGGTCGATGCTCCAACCAGATGGTCGCCTTCCCAGCAAAGCACCACAATACTGTCAGGGCACTTGGTGTAGGTGGCGAGGTAAGCACGCTCGTAATCTTCCGAGCCGTCGTAGAGGTATGGAAAATCGCGGAATATCCGAATCCGCAGGTCGGCAAGTTCCTCAAGAACCGGGCTTATTTCCACGCCGTAAAGGCACTCGACTCTCAGGCCCACCTTAGTTGCCCGTTACCCGCTTGAAGGTTTCCTGAAGGACTTTCACATCATTGGCAGCACGGTGCCGGTCGACATCTAACTCATTCCAGAGTGTGCTTTTAGTGTCTGCCCAGCGCTCCATTTCTTCCATGGTCAGTAGCTTGTTGATGGTTTCGATGCGAAAGCGTTGGACCAGCTCAGCTTCTTCGAACAGGCGGCCAATCCATGAGCTGTCAAAGCTCCATGCATCAGAGTAGAGAGTTTTATTGAACAGGTGCTCATTGAGCAGCAGGGCGACATCACGAATGCTCAGACCTTCCTGCTCAAGTTTGTCGCGGCTGATGCCGTGGATCGCTTCGGCCTCTTCTGACCAGTGCGTCCAGTGGCTGACAGGCTTGATGAGATAGCTGTGCACTTCCCGGTCTTCGAGAGCAAAGCCGATTTCGATGGGGAAACTCCCCCGGCCAAATCCAGAGGCTTCAACGTCTATGATGGGTGGAAGGGAACTACTCACAAATAATTGCCATATTCTCGTTAATTAATAGCCAGCATTCTGGACGCTCAAGCCGGATTATTCAATGTGACTTGTTTACTGCCTTTACTGCTCTCACCTACTGAGACAGCGCTCTGCTCGCTGGTGCGACCCTCATGACTTCTGCAATCGTTGTCATGCCTGCTGCAACTTTATGAGCACCACTCAGGCGCAGGCTATGCATCCCTTCCTTCATCGCAGCCTGACGCAGCTTCTGGTAATCCGTTGATTCGTTAATATGGGGCTCGAGAGACTCTGAAAGAGGCATCACTTCGTATATCCCCATTCGCCCGAGGTAACCTGTCCCACGACATTCCAGACATCCTTTTGCCGTATAGATGTGTTCTGGCGTTTTCATCAGCCATGGGGCGGTCAGCTGTTTCCAGACCTTTTCATCGACAGGCTGCTTCTCTTTGCAGTGCGGGCACAAGGTTCGCACCAGACGCTGGGCCATTACGCCGATCACACTGGAGCGAATGAGATACGCGGGCAACCCCAGTTCCTGTAAGCGGGTAAAAGCCGAGGGCGCATCATTAGTGTGAAGTGTCGACAGTACCAAGTGACCGGTAAGTGCAGCCTGGACGGCGATCTCAGCCGTTTCAAGATCGCGCACCTCACCCACCATAATAATGTCCGGGTCCTGACGCAGCAGAGCGCGAACCCCTGACGCAAAGGTCAGGTCAATTGCTGGGTTGACCTGCATCTGGTTGAACGCAGGCTCCACCATTTCAATCGGGTCTTCGATGGTCGATACATTCACTTCACTGGTCGCCAGCTGGCGCAGTGTCGAATACAAGGTGGTCGTTTTACCCGAGCCCGTCGGCCCGGTAACGAAGATGATGCCGTGATTATTGTCCGTCATTTCAGACCAGCGACGGCGATCTTCACGCGAGAAACCCATTTCAGAGAAACTGCGCATCAGCACCTGTGGGTCAAAGACACGCATCACCATTTTTTCGCCGAAAGCAGTGGGCAAGGTCGACAGACGCAGCTCGACTTCATCACCCTCGGGCGTTTTAGTCTTCAGGCGGCTGTCCTGAGGCTTACGCTTCTCAGCAATATTCATACGCCCCAGTGACTTAACCCGCGCAATCACGGCCATACCTACTGCGGCTGGTAACTCGTAGACATTATGAAGAACACCATCAATACGGAAACGCACGTGCGTTGTCTCGCGACGCGGTTCAAGGTGAATATCACTGGCGCGCTGGTCAAAGGCATACTGCAGTAACCAGTCCACGATATTGACGATATGTTCATCGTTGGCGTCAGGCGCTTTCGCTTTGCCCAGCTCCAGCATCGACTCCAGGTTCTGCACCGAGCTGATACCAGAATGATCTTTGCGCGCCTTAGAGACCGAATTTGCTAACTGATAAAACTCAACACGATAACGACTGATATCAGATGGCGAAGCTAACACCCGTTTCACATTGCGACGGGTCACGTGTTCCAGGTCACCGACCCAGCTTGATGAATCCGGATCGGTACAGGCCACCACCACCTCGTCGGTACTGACTTTCACCGCGAGGATTTTGTGCCGCTCTGAAAAGGCGTATGACATCACCTCAGTCACTGCTGATACGTTAATCTCAAGCGGATCAATATTGATCACATCCATCGACTCACGCTCACCCAACCATTCAATCAATGCATGCTCGCTCAGCACTTTGCCGTCTACGCGGGCGTCTTTGTAACGCTGGCGGGCGATCAGGGTCAGAGGATGCAGAGTAGCGTCATCCGCCCCTCTGCGAATCGTCAGGGCCAATTGGTGATCATCTTCGGTGAGCAGGCCATCGCGGTGTAGATCACTCACCAGTGTCGACAGATTGAGTACCCGGTCTGGCGTCGCCTGCATGCATTAATCCTTTAGTAACTGTTTCAAAGAAGCTGATAACGAAGATGTCTCACTGCATTCAATCACATCACCTACCTGGCTGCGAGCCTCGTCCCAGCGATCACGGATACTTTCTCGGCCTGGCTGCGACTCAGTGCACATTCCAGCCACTTGCTGAACCGCACACGTTAATGCCTTCGCTGCTGCTTTATCCTTCAGCAGATGCTCTGACTTCATAGAGAGACTCTTGTCGAGCAATTGCCAAAGTACACTCTCTTTGCTCATAAGCCGCGCAATGGGGTAGCCTGACTGCCAGATGGCCTCTAAGTCGCCATCACTCCAAAGGTAATACTCAAGCGCCCGCTGCAGATCAAACGCCTGCTCAGGCAAACCGGCGCCCTCTGCATCAATTGTTGCGCCGTGAAACGATGCAGACCCGACTCCAGCCAGGCGGTAGCCACGCTCGGCTTTGGAAATATCACTCAACCACATGGGCGCCACGTCATGCAGCGCTTCTGATAACGGCCACATTGCAGCGGCATCACCTGAAACCAACTCAAGCTCCAACTCACACAGAGGTTCCGACTGACCGTTGGCAAGAATACTGCCCTGATCGATTACCACTTCAATCTCCGAGCCATCCGCA
>NZ_DDKU01000116.1:0-15241 GCF_002339775.1 Thalassolituus sp. UBA2590 | reverse complement strand
GGTTGAACCACAGTCGCTTGTTATTGCTGCTTTTACTTCCGGGCTTGCTCATGCCTGCTCTCCCTGCGCCTTGTGTGAATCCGGTGTGCTAATTAACGGTGCGGTTGGTTGTTGTATCTGCGTGATGCCCTGCTCGATGGCGCAGTTAAGGGCTTCGCTGAGTTTTTGTTCAAAGTCGTCTTGCATAGCGTATAGGTCGGTTAATTCCACAAAGGCCCAGCGGCCATATTTATTCAGCTGGTTCACACCCGGAATCCAGTAGCTGTCCATGGTAAGTTTTTTCTGTTTGGCGTCTTCACCGCGATAGCCTTTGACCTCAACAATCAGATTGAGGTAGTCCGGCACTTCGACCAGTTCGCCAGAGGCATCCGGTTGTTGTCGGATCTGGCCATCGTCGATCTTGAGAATAAAGTCCGGGATATAAATACGCTTGCTTCCACCCATTTCGTAGGGTACTTCAAAGCCCAGACTGTGGTTTTTTACATAGGCTTTCACTAGGTCGTGGCGCTCGACCATGCGGCACAGCTCGGCTTCCCAACCGCTGTCCAACACCACATAGTTGATATGACATTTGTCGGCGGCGGTTTCCCACAGGTCATCCTTACTGGTATTAAAGGCTATATGGGCAGTGCTACCAATCGGGTTATAAGGGTCTGTGACGGCTAACACCCTTCGTTCTTGCTGAAGACCGGTATGGACGATGCCAGCGATAATGCGCTCGCACGCCAGATCCAACAGCTCAGGATACCTCAGCTGAGCGGGGTAGGTATCACCAACACAGGTCAGGCATTCTTTCATCCACTGCTTTACCAGGCGTCGGGCATTCTTAAATAGGGTGTTCGTAGCTTGTTCGCCAGGCTTGATCAGTTTCTGTGTCAATGCGGCAGCCAGCTCAAAATTCAGGCTAGAAGGACGAATCTCTTTTAAGTGGCTTACGCTCAGTTCGGCTGTTTGACCCACGATTCCAGCCTGCTCCACGAGTGAAGGCCCGACAAGTTCTGGTGTGAGTTTGAGCTTATGGTCATCGTTAAATTCTGCTTTTAAACCAGTGTCAGGGATATCAATGCGATAGCCATCTACGCGCGGAAACTCTATGCTCAGGGCATCACGCTCAGGGGACATAGCCTTGATACGTGTAGTAGGTTTGGGGGGCTTAGGATTAGCTCTTACAGGCTGGCTGGCAAAGTCGAAGGGAATTCCTAGTACGTCGGCATATTCTGCATCGAACTTACCCTCTTCATTCAGTTGGTAACTTTGACGACGTAGCGCCCGGCCCATCACCTGTTCGCATAACAGTTGGGTGCCAAAGGCACGTACGCCCAGCACATGAGTGACGGTATTGGCGTCCCAGCCTTCGGTAAGCATAGAGACCGAGACGACACAGCGGATCGATTCACCGAGTTTGCCTTGCTGGCCAACAGTGTTCATCACTTCTCTTAGCAGGTCGGCTTCGGATATGTTATCGGCCTGTTTATGGTCGCCGGTACGTTCCAGAATCTCGCGGCGGAACAGCTCTATCTCTTTGCCTGCGGCTTTGCTGAAGTTGGCGTCTAGAGCGTCCCCTGATTCTAACTGGCCACTGTCGATAAGCAGAGTGCGGGGGCGGCCAAATGCGTTGCCGTTTTCATCATAATTTCGGAATAGCTCAAGCTTGCCCGGTACAACTTCAATATCGCCGTTGCTATTCTCTCGTTCAAATCCAGAAATGTAGTCGTACACCAGCTTTGAAGTCGTGGTGTTATTGCACACAATGATAAAACAAGGGGGGATCGGAATATTGGCATTTGCCCATATGTCGTAGGTAGCCTTGTAATGGCCGTACAAGGCATCGAGTGCGCCGTTTAAAAGTGTCGGCAACTTTTGCGGATCAAGCACACCGGCTTTGCCACGGCCTTTTTTCGGCATTTTGGTGCGAATGTGCTCCCAGAGTTCCCGATATTTTGGCAACTCGCCATCGGGAAGGTTGTCGGCAACCGGTACCCGAGGCAGTTTAACGATGCCGCATTCGATGGCATCCATCAGTGAGAAATCACTCATTGTCCACGGGAATAGAGTACCCTCGGAATAGCCAGAACCACGTAGGAAAAACGGTGTTGCTGACAGGTCGATTACTCGCACATCCTTGAAATGACGAGTTGCAGCTTCGATACCTGAGATCCACAAGCGCGCAGCTTCATTGTTCTCGTTAGCTTCAGCCTTGTCGTCGCCTTTCAACTCACCTTCTTCGTTTTCCGCGTCAGGGCGTTGGCGATAGCAATGGTGGGCCTCGTCATTGATCACCATGATGTGTTTCATGCCCATCAATGGTTTCAACACCCGGTTTAGCATCTGGCCTTCGGTTTCCAGAGTTTGTAGCTTATCGCCCCGACCTTGCAGAAACTCACGATTGCCCTTTGAGAGTTCGATTTTTTCTTTGAGTTTAAAAGCGTGATAGTTGGTTATGACTACACGAGCCTGCTGGATTTCCCGCATGAACTCTTTCGGCACCATATCCCGGGTTTCGTAGTAGTTTTCTGGGTCGTTAGGCAGCAGTACACGCAAGCGATCTCGAATGGTAATGCCGGGGGCAATAAGTAAAAAACCTTTAGTAAAGCGGGTACTGGTTGGATAACGCACTGCATTGATGGTTTGCCAGATAATCAGCAAGGCCATCACTGTGGTTTTGCCCGCACCTGTCGCCAGTTTCAGCGCAAGACGCAGTAAGCCAGGGTTTGAACCTTCGTTGGCATTTTTAAGATGGTCCAGGAAATACTTACCACGCACCGATGAACGAGGCGCTACTTCTGTTAACCAGATTGCTACTTCAGCCGCTTCGACCTGACAGAAAAATGGGCGAATGCCAGTGAAATGATCGCCACGCCAATGTTTAAGCAAGCGGGCGGTTTCAGCAGTAACTCCCCATTTATCTTCTGGCAGCAGACGCCAGGCATCAATCTCCTTACGAAGATCATTGATGAAGGGCATAGGATCGTAGCTGTCAGAATCAATAGCTGCTTCGAAGTTTAAAGAATCCTGGGATTTTGGTCCTTTCTGCCGCCTGGCTTTGGGAACCGGTGTGACATAGCTAGCAGACCGGCGGGTGTTAAGCTCTTTGACAGGCTGGCCGTTCTCATCGAGCTCCCAATGTCGGCTGGGATATTCATATGGGCTGTTGAGAATAGGTTTTTCGAAAAACTGCTGAGACACCGGACGTTCCTTTTGCCGATAGGGATACCAAATGATAGCTACATACTATGGTCGTCAAGATTACCATCATTGAGATAGGGCATACAGTTTAAGTGATATTGGTAATATCTATGATATGACTGGTTAAATATTGAACAAATCCGCCCGCGATACTGTCTCTGAAGGCATCTCGCCAAATAGCTTTTTATAATCCTGCCCGAACTGTCCCGGATGCCAGAAGCCCCAGTCTGCAGCGATTGAAGAAATAGGGCGCTCCTGATTTTCGGCCGCTAACAGCGAGCGACGGACCTGATTTAACCGTGCGGTTTTTAAGAACTTCAGTGGGCTGATACCCAGAATGCTTTCAAAGCTGTATTGCAGGGTGCGGCGGCTCGTATGTGTCAGTTCGCATAGCTCTGTGATGGTGAGCGGCGCATCCTGATTCATGTCCATCCAGGCTTTCACTTTGTCGACCACGGCTTTGCGGTGGGCGTAGCTGGTGGCCGGGCGTTTGGCCGGTGTTTCTTTCTTCAGAAGATCTAACAGGGTGCGCAGAATAAGATCGCGTTGCAGGCGTTGGTGAAGATCAGGCGTTTCTGGGTTGACCAGTTTTCCCAGTAGTTCACGTACGTGGGCAAGGTCTTGCTCAGGGATCGCCAGACGCGGGTGTTCGTGCAGTGATAACCCCTGAAGGTTGAGTTCATCATTTTCAGCCGCCGCCAGTAAAGCATCGGTGCGAATTACTAAGCCATAAATGTCGAAGTCATCTGGTGTGACCAGTTCGAAATCGCAGGCGCCCGGGCGGCACATGATCTGGTTGCTATCGACGCTCAAACCATTGATCCGGCAATCTGCTGGATCGGACGAAATTCCCAACCAGATAGCATCCGGCCAGACGTTGCATTGTTGCCGCAGCGCCTGGCTGGTGTGTTCTTTAAAGACCTGCATACCTTCTAAGGCAATTTCATCTATTCGCCCATAGAAGTGCCCGCCGGACAGTTGATCGTATTCCTGCTGCCAGTTGGTGAGATTACGAGCGTGAAGGTCAGCATCACACGCTTCACTAGTATTCGTTGAGTGCAGGGGCTCTGTGCTCTGAGTCAGTGCATCGAGTGTCTGGTGTTGGTGCATATTCTGCTCTCCTGCTCGGTAACGGTACTGCGCTCGTCCGTTATTAAGGCTGTCATGGTCTTTGTTACAGTCATCCTAACCAGCGGCAGGGCCCGTATCATCGGCTTTTCAGCGATTCTGAAAAACTTTGCCGAAATTCGATAGGTCGCTGGAATATCTCTCGCTCAGTTCCTTCGTAAGACACAGCAACAAGTGTTCCTTTCTGATTAAAAGCGGACGGGAAGCGAAGGAAATTTATGAAATACAGCTACACAGCCGGTCAGCAGACCTGGCACTTTGAGAATCTTGCTGACGTGATGGCGAAGGCCACACCGGCGCGAAGCGGAGACCGCCTTGCGGGTGTGATTGCGCGCTCAGCAGAAGAGCGGGTGATTGCTCAGATGGTTCTTGCTGATGTCCCGCTCAAGCAGTTCCTGAATGAAGCGTTGGTACCGTACGAAGACGATGAAGTGACCCGTCTGATTATCGACGAGCACGATGCTCAATCATTCTCGGCGATCTCCCATCTCACCGTCGGCGATTTTCGTAATTGGTTGTTAAGCGATATGGCTACACCTGACGTGTTAGAAGGTGTACGTGCGGGCATTACGCCCGAGATGGCCGCGGCGGTTTCGAAGATTATGCGCAATCAGGATCTGATTCTGGTCGCTAAAAAATGCCATGTGAAAACCGCTTTCCGTAATACCATTGGTTTGCCTGGGCATTTATCGACCCGCCTGCAGCCGAATCATCCTACCGATGATGTGAATGGCATCGCTGCCAGTATCCTCGACGGTCTTTTATACGGTAATGGCGATGCCGTGATTGGAATTAACCCCGCCACCGATAACGTCGCACAGGCGATTAAGTTGATGAAGCTGATGGACGAAGTGATCAGCAAATACGAGATTCCTACTCAGTCCTGTGTACTCACCCATGTAACTAATACCATCGAATGCATAGAAGCCGGTGCGCCGGTCGATCTGGTATTTCAGTCGATTGGCGGTACCGAGGCGACCAACTCTTCCTTCGGTTTTAACATTGCGACATTGGCCGAGGCACAGGATGCGGCACTGAGTTTAAAGCGCGGTACCGTTGGTAATAACGTTATGTATTTTGAAACCGGGCAGGGCAGTTCGCTTTCGGCCAACGCCCATCATGGATTGGATCAGCAGACTTGCGAAGTCCGTGCTTATGCCGTTGCGCGTAAATTTAACCCGTTGCTCATCAATACCGTGGTTGGCTTTATTGGCCCGGAATATTTATTCGACGGCAAAGAAATTATCCGCGCCGGTCTGGAAGATCATTTCTGCGCAAAATTACTTGGCCTTCCGATGGGCTGTGATGTCTGTTACACCAACCATGCCGAAGCTGACCAGAATGATATGGACAATCTGCTGACCTTATTAGGGGTCGCCGGTTGTTCGTTTGTGATGGGTATTCCTGGCTCTGACGACATCATGCTGAATTATCAGACCACCTCTTTCCACGATGCACTTTATGCCCGCCGAGTGTTGGGCAGCCAGCCTGCGCCCGAGTTTGCGCAATGGCTCTCGCGTATGCAGATCATGGGCGATGCTTTTGTATTAAACGACGCTTTACCTGAAGCGTTTGCCCGCTCGCTCAATTCATTGCCGCCTAATTCAAAGTCAACGGCTTCTGGTCAGCACTGAGGGGATGACGATGAAAAATAGTTCAACTGGTGTTGTAGAGAATCCGTGGCGTCGTCTGCGTGAATTTACCGATGCACGTATCGGCTTAGGGCGTGCCGGTGTCAGTCTGCCGACCAAAGAATTACTCGAGTTTCAGTTGTCCCATGCCCGTGCCCGTGATGCAGTGCATTTTCCGCTGAATTGCGATGGGCTGATGACAGCCATTGAAGATTCTGAGGTTATCAATTGCCGTGTCGGCGATATCCACCGTGTGCACAGTCGTGCTTCTGATCGTATGGAATACCTTCAGCGTCCGGATCTGGGCCGCCGCCTGAATGAACACTCCCGGGCCCTTCTTTCTCAAGATAGCACCAAGGAACATGAGGTAAGCAGCGAATACGACCTGGGGATTGTGATTGTCGATGGCTTGTCGTCGTTAGCGGTGCAACAGAATGTGGTGCCGTTTCTGGAGACATTATTGCCGCAGTTAAAAGACTACTCGCTGGCACCCATCACCATTGTCGAGCAGGGCCGGGTAGCTGTTGGGGATGAAGTCGGTGAGCTGCTGAATGCCCGCTGCGTGATCGTACTTATTGGTGAACGTCCGGGGCTCAGCTCTCCCGACAGCCTCGGCCTCTATCTGACGTATGCCCCCCACGTTGGCCTCACCGATGCAGCACGCAACTGTATTTCAAATATTCGCCCCGCGGGGTTGCCTTACTCAGAAGCCGCACGACGCACTCAGTATCTTCTGGATGAATCCCGTCAGCTGAAACTGTCTGGTGTGAACTTAAAAGACCGAACTCAGGATGACGTTATTGAAACGGTATCCGGCAATAAGAACTTTTTAATTTCGTGATTTTAAAAAACTGAATTGCAAATCAACTTTTAAACCAACTTTAAATTATCTGAAAAACGGAGAGACCATTATGTCTGAACCTAAAGTTAATCAGGAGTATCTGGCCCAGCGCCAGTTAAAACGCGGTACTGCCGGCTGGATTCTGCTTGCAGGTCTTGGCGTATCCTATGTTATTTCCGGCGATTTCGCTGGCTGGAACTTTGGCCTGGCGGAAGCCGGCTGGGGTGGTTTTGCCATTGCCGCGGTGCTGATGGCAATCATGTACTTCACACTGGTGTTGTCGCTGGCCGAAATGTCGGCGGCGATTCCTGCGGCAGGCGGTGGTTATTCGTTTGCACGTCAGGCGATGGGGCCAGCGGGCGGTTATTTAACGGGCCTTGCGGTACTGATTGAATATGCGCTGGCACCTGCAGCGATTGTGATCTTCATCGGCTCGGCCTTTGAAGAACTCACCGGGTTAAACGGCCCTCTGGTTTATGCCGGGTTTTATCTGGTATTTATCGGTATCCATCTGGCCGGTGTCGGTGAAGCCTTAAAAGTCATGATGGTGATCAGTGCTCTCGCAGTATTCGCGATTCTTGCGACAGCGGTTGCCTTAATTGGCGATTTCGACGCCAGTCGTCTGTTTGATATTGCGCCGACGGCAGCAGCCGGTGCGTCAGAAGTCCTGCCATTTGGTTGGTACGGTGTTTGGGCGGCGCTGCCGTTTGCTATGTGGTTGTTCCTGGCGGTTGAGGGTGTCCCTCTGGCGGCAGAAGAATCTAAGAACCCAGCGAAAGATGTTCCGAAAGGTATTATCGGTGCCATGGTGTTCCTGCTGTTTACTGCACTCCTGGTTGTGGTTCTGCTTGCAGGCGCAGCGGGTGCTGAAGCTATGGGTGGCAGTGCGGTGCCATTGGTTGATGCGCTTAAGGTAACGGGTAATGAAAATCTGGCGACTGCGGTTAACGTGCTGGGTCTGGCGGGTCTGATCGCGTCGTTCTTCTCGATCATCTATGGGTACAGTCGTCTGGTGTTTGCGTTGTCTCGTGCCGGTTACCTGCCTAAGTCACTGTCTGTAACCAGCGAGCGTAAAGTGCCGTCACGTGCCTTAATCGTACCGGGTGTTCTGGGCTTTCTGGCTTCCTTGAGTGGCGAAGGCGATCTGATGCTTGCCATGGCGGTCGTTGGTGCCACTGTGTCTTATGCCCTGATGGCACTGAGCCATATCCTGCTGCGTGTACGCCAGCCAGATATGCCACGCCCGTATAAAACACCGGGTGGTGTGGTGACTTCTGGTATTGCGCTGGTGCTGTCTCTGATTGCTCTGACCGGTGTGTACGCTTTCGATCCACGTGCTTTCTTCTTCACGGTCGTGCTCTTTGTGATCGGTGCAGCCTACTTCTTCGGCTATAGCCGTAACCATCTTGTTGCTAAGACAGCCGCAGAAGAGTTCGCCATGCTGGAAGCCGCGGAACACGAGCTGGATGATGATTCAGACGCAACGGCGGCCATGGCGACTCCGAAAGCCGCTTCATAAAGTAGTGCCTCAAGTAGTATCTTAAGTTGTACTTTAGGGTTAACCCGCGGCGCTCTGTTACTTCGGTGACAGAGCGCTTTTTTATGGGGGTCGTATGTGTCTGGTTTGCCCTGAAAGCATGCCTGAATTGCATATAAAGGCTGGCCTTCGTACCATGCCGGTTTACACGATTGAGCCTCTTTGCCTTGTCTACCACACAGCCCACTTCTCAGGTGAATGCCCACCTGACGTCTGAACAGCAAGCCGTCGTTGCCCATAAGCAGGGGCATGCACGTGTGATCGCTGTGGCCGGGGCAGGGAAGACATCGACACTGACGCATTTTATTCAGGCGCGTCTGCACGATGGCGTACCAGCGCGGCGCATGCTGGTGCTGATGTACAACAAAGCGGCGCAGGAAGATTTTCAAAAGCGCCTGATATCACTTGTCAGTGGTCAGCCGCTTCCCCAGATTCGTACATTCCACTCATTGGGTCTGAAAATTTATGATCGCCTGATCACTATGGGGGCACTGCCACAGTGGCAGGGTAAGGTCCTGTCAGACGGAGAGACCGAGAATATTGTCTGGCGCTTGCTGCAGGAAATAGCAGACGATGATACGCGTCAGGATATTCTTTCCCAGCGGCGCAAGTGGGTAGAACCCGCGATCGCATTTCTTGATCTGGTTAAGTCAGGGCTATTGCCCGCGGCCGATGTTCTGGAAACCCTCGATTACCCACCAGAGTGCCGGATCTTCACTGAACTCTTTTACCGCTTTGAAGACTGGCGCCGGTCGAATTACCGCATCAGTTACTCTGACATGCTGTACGACCCTGTGATGTGCTTACGATCGCATCCTGAGCTGGCAGATCACTTTGGCGGGCACATGCAGTGGATACTGGTCGACGAGTATCAGGACATCAATGATGTTCAGCAGGCGCTTCTTCATATGCTCTGGGGTGGGCGCGGAAATGTCGTCGTGATCGGTGACCCAGATCAGACGATTTATGAGTTCCGTGGCTCAAAACCCGAATTTATCGTAAGCCGGTTTGCTCAGGAATTTGGCGATGTGACGACGTATCAGTTGCCTCATACCTTCCGCTACGGCCATGCCCTCAGTTTCTGTGCTAATCACTTGATTTACCACAATCGCGAGCGCGAAGCAGTCACGGGTCTGTCGCATTCGACGACGCCCGAGACGCGGGTAAAACTGCACCGGGTACGGAATGAAGCTGCTTTCAGTATTAAGTTAATCCGGGATGCCATTGAGCAGGATGAGAACGCAGAGATTGTCGTTATCCACCGTATCTGGTCGTTGTCGGCGGCATTGGAGCTTGGTCTTCTCAAGGAAGATATTCCTTATCACCTGGATCACAGTCGTTCGGTTCTTGAGGCCTGGGAATTACGCATTTTCTGGTTATTACTGGAGATTGCGTCCGGACGTTTTGCAGAGCGTTCAGTCCGCAGTCGGGAAGACAGTTGGCTGCACATACTGACGACGCCTTTTCCAAAAGTAAGACGAGCACTCCTGGAACGTATTGCTCAGAAAATGGGCGCTGTGACTCATGGTTACGGCGAAGCCTTGATTGAGGCGCTTCCGGACGATCTGAGCAAATGGCAGATACAACAACTTGAAACGCGTGCGCAGATTATTTCAGCCGCAGAACTGACCAATATGAAGGGTTGGCGGCTGCTGAAAGATTATGCAGAGCAGACTGAGCTGGAAGAGGGCATTCGCGATAATGCCTTCAGTGCACAGCAGAGCGATGATCGCATAGAGACCATTCGCGCCTTCATGAGTTACGCTCGTACGACCGACCTCAGCGCCAGTGAATTATCGGAACACTGGCGTGCACTGCTGCAGAAAGTAAAAGCGCAGAAAAACCACTCAGATCAGAGAGTCACCCTGACCAGTGCGCACAAAAGCAAGGGTAGGGAGTGGGATACTGTGATTATCCCGGGCCTGAATGGCCAGTACTTCCCGTACCATCCTGAGGGGGAGTTCACCACAGCAGCCGATGTCGCCAGTGAACGCAGACTTCTCTATGTCAGCATGACCCGGGCGCGGAAGCAGCTGCATCTGTTAGCGCCGGATACGCCCGAGAAACCTCTGCGTGAGTGTTCAGAGCGTGAGATGCCGAGTACCTTTGAGCGTGAACTGGGTGTTTCACGATCGAAAGACTTGCTCGAGGCAATAGCCCGGGGAGACAGTACCTACGTTCTCCGCGGTCAGGACGGCTATCAACCACAATGGCTGGGGACGTACCTTGCGCACCTCGGCGCCGGGGATCTTGAAGTACGTTTTGAAGTACCCGCTTCGTCGACTGTCGGGCAGGTTAAACGCCCGGGCGGTGTGATCGACAGCAAATTCAATGATGATAAAAAGTTGACCAGAATTGTGCATGACACCCTGGGGACAGGAATTGTTATCAGTGAGGACAGCGATTACCTCAAAGTCCGTTTTGACAGTGATTCCAGGGTGCGAACACTCTCAAGAAATGCCGTCATGGACAAAATCCGCTTGCTGTGACGGTTTTCCTCAGCGCGTGGCTTGTTATACTGGGGCCACATTCAGCCCAGTCGGGCAAACAATTACGGGAAACACTATGACCATCGAACAAAAGAAAGTCGTTACTATTCACTATAAAGTCACTGACGTTGCCAGCAACGAAGTGATCGACTCTTCAGAAGGTGGTCAGCCAATGACGTACCTGCACGGTGCGCAGAACATCATTCCAGGCCTGGAAGCTGCGCTGGAAGGCAAGCAGGTGGGTGACGAGCTCGACGTAACCATCGCGCCTGAAGATGCTTATGGCGAATACAGCGATGAGCGTATCCAGAAAGTACCGCACGAAGCTTTCCAGGGTGTTGAGAAAGTAGAGCCGGGCATGGCGTTCACTGCACAGACCGAACACGGCCCAATCAACCTGATCGTAACTGAAGTTGACGAAACTGAAGTGACTGTTGATGCAAACCACCCGCTGGCAGGTAAGTCACTGGCGTTCTCTGTAAAAGTTGAGAGCATCCGTGAAGCGAGCGAAGAAGAACTGCAACACGGCCACGTGCACGGTGAAGGCGGCGTTCAGCACTGATCTCCGGTATGACAGAGCAGGCCAGGCGCTGGTCTGCTCTTCGCTAACTTCTCATCCCTCTGTCAAAGCCGACAAATTCAGACCCTCCCGCCTTATTTACCAATACTGTACATCTCACTGCACACCACTGGTGCGCCCCTCTGAAATACCAGTAATCATGCACCATTCGTCAGCATTAATTTGTACATCAATCTTGATCTGAGTCGTATTTTCTCTGTAAGAACTGCGACCTCCTGCGCCACCGGATTGAAGGTTTAACAGGCTGTGATAAATTAAAAGTCAGACGGCAGAAACAACCTGGAGATTTGTTAGTACAACGGCAACTTTTCAGGAATTAGGCTGTCTTCAAGCATGCCCTGTTCAACAGGTTGAACATCTGGAGGAAATGCAAATGAGAAAAGGCAAAATAGCGGCGTATCGTCGCAAGTCAATGGTATACGGTGGTCTTCTTGGTGCCGCCTTTGGCGTTGTAATCGGCAGCATGGTGGGCGCGTCCCTTGAAGCTGCACTGACAGGCTTCTTCGGTGGTCTGATCCTGGGAGAGATGATTACGTACGGTCGTACCTTTCCGGTACATCATCACCCTCACCAGTCAAAAAAATAAGAATTCTGCGCAGCGGTCTTGGGCAGGCTGCTGCGCCTGTTATTATGTTCTGTCACTGACCATACAGGACGAGTTACCTGCGCATGCCCGTCGCTCCGGATCTTCCCGAGAAATACTACCTCGATAACTTTCATTTTGTTCTCAGTCATGTCGCGCATCTTTACGCAGACATTATTAACGAGGACGAGCGTACCTTTTACGACGATTTTATTGGGTTGTCGGAAACTGCAAAGTGTCTTTATGTTCGCTTGCTCAGTCGCCGTGGGGACTGGTTCAGGCGTGACAAACTGGCGTACGCAGAAATCCCCGATATCACTGCCGCAGCAGTCGAATTACAGAGTCAGCGTTTTCTCGAAATCTATGACCTTCAGTCGGGCGGATTGCCCCAGGAAGATGACTGGCTGAATCTGTTCACACGTCAGGAACTGGCCACGGCTATACAGACGTCTATCGGTCAGAAAGTGCCAGCGTCGCTGCGCAAGCAAGAGTTGCTGACACGCTTCGAGGAAAACAGCGAGAAGCTCGTTGCCGGTCTGCCTGACACGGAGATTTATTGCGTTTACGGAGAGCAGGAGCTGGACTCCTTCCGGCTGCTTTTTTTTGGCAACCTTTATCAGGACTTTACGGAATTTGTACTGCGGGATCTGGGGATTTACCGATACGAATCATACAACCTCAACGCTGCCAGTCGTTGGTGCCATCAACGTAGTGACCTTGAAGCACACCGGCTTTATTACGCTTTGCGTGAAGAGGCCGGAGACCTGAAAGATCACAGCGCAGAAAGCTTGTGCCGGATCGCCGACAGCTTGCCGGCATCCGAAGAGCCCACTCTTCGGCGACGACGTCATCGCTTTCTGGTCGATATCGGACGCCAGGTAGAACGGCTGGGGTATTCTGATGACGCTCTCACTATCTATGAGCGCAGCATGCGTCACCCGGCCCGGGAGCGCCGGCTCAGGATATTAGTTGCGCAAGGGCAGCAGGAAGACGCTGATAAGCTGGCCTTCGCCATGGCGAAGGCTCCCTTCAACGAAGAAGAGCACCAGTTTTTACTTTCATTTGTGCCGCGAAAAATGAAGCACAACCATGAACTGTGTCAGCGTCTTGCACAGCGGGTGTCGAGCCCCGTAGAAGACGTTATTACTATGCCGGCTGAAACACGATTATCGCTTGGTGTTGAGCGCGCAGTGGCTGCTGCATTTGAATCGGAGAACCCCGGTGACCGGCTGGTGTACTGCGAAAATCTGTTAATTCCGGGGATGTTCGGCCTGATTTTCTGGTCGGCTATCTATGCTGAAGTCCCTGGTGCGTTTTTCCACCCATTCCAGATCCGGCCATCAGACCTTTATGAAGCGGACTTCGTGACATTGCGCCAGAAAGAGTTTGATGTCTGCTGGCAGGCATTAGAATCCGCTGACAGTCTTTTAGAGAGAGCTTCAGAAACCTATCAGCAGAAGCAGGGCATCGCGAATCCGTTTGTGCATTGGGCGGTGCTGACCGAAGACCTGATTCGTTTGTCTGTTGAGCGCATTCCTGTGGCCGTGTGGCAGGGTGTATTTCGTTTTATGCTGCAAGATCTCAGACAGCATAAAGCCGGCTTGCCAGACCTGATCCGATTCCCCGCGAGTGAGGGCTTCGAATTATTGGAGGTAAAAGGGCCGGGAGACACCTTACAGAAAAATCAGAAAGTCTGGTTCGCCGAGTTCGAACGCTTAGGCATTCCAGCCAGGGTGATTCGTGTAAAAGACGACCCCACCATTATGGGGGGGGCGGTCTGACTGACGCAGAGCAAGGAGAGGAAAGTCCAGAAGACTGACTCCCGGACTGACTCCCAGGTCAGGCGGCTTTAACGCCCTGACTGATGGCGATATTCAGTGCAGTCACAATCGACTCCAGACTGGCTGCCAGTGTGTCGCTGTCCTGAGCTGCTGCTGTGAAGCGCTGCCCTTGCAGGCTGATCTGAACAAACGCCATTGCCTGCGCGTCTGAGCCTTCGCCAAGGGATACCTCTTCAAACTGCACAACCTGAAGATCTATTCCGGTCATTTTGTGCAGTGCATCACCAAAGGCACTGATACTGCCGCTGCCTTTACCGTGCAGAGTGATCAGATTCTGACCGTCATTCAAAGTCGCCTGAATCGTATGGTGCAGGCTGTCATGCTCGGTCTGATAACCCGACAGTTCGTAGTGACCGCCCCGAGGCATAAAGGCCTGACGGAAAATGGCGACAATCTCATCACCGCTCAGTTCACGAGCTTCGCGCTCCGATGCTGACTGAATGTGCTGCGCCAGTTCAATCTGCATCCAGCGTGGCAGAGTCACACCTAACGCCTGTTCGACAATATAGCTGGCGCCGCCCTTACCTGACTGGCTATTCACACGGATAACCGACTGATAGGTACGGCCAATGTCCTGTGGATCAATCGGCAGATAGGCAACATCCCAGTGCTCTTCCTCGCTCTGCTGCGCAAGACACTTACGGATAGCGTCCTGGTGGCTTCCCGAGAAGGCCGTATAAACCAGCTCTCCCAACCACGGGTGGCGAGGGTGCGTTTTAATGTTCGTGCATTCTTCGACGGTCGCAATGATGTCATCAGCAATACTGATATCCAGTTCGGGATCGATGCCCTGACTGTAGAGGTTCATGGCCATCGTCACTATGTCCATGTTGCCTGTGCGCTCGCCGTTGCCGAGGAGCGTCCCTTCGATGCGGTCGGCGCCTGCCAGTAAGGCAAGTTCTGCTGCGGCGACGGCACATCCACGGTCATTGTGGGTGTGAATGCTCACGGTAATGCTGTCACGCTTATCGACATTGCGGCAGAACCATTCAACCTGATCAGCAAAGACGTTCGGCATGGCAGACTCTACCGTGGCCGGCAGGTTGATGATGGTTTTGTTTTCTGGCGTTGGCTGCCAGACATCGATCACGGCGTTACACACTTCTGTGGCAAATTCGACTTCGGTGCTTGAGAAGCTTTCCGGTGAGTACTGGAACACCCACTCTGTTTCAGGGAATTTCTTTGATTCTTCCATCACCTTCGTTGCACCTTTGCGGGCGATGTCGATGATGCCACTTTTCTCGAGCCCGAAGACTTTGTTGCGCTGCACGGGCGAGGTGGAGTTATAGACGTGCACCACAGCCCGGCGTACGCCGCGCAATGCTTCGTAGGTGCGTTCAATCAGTTCATCGCGTGCCTGTACCAGTACCTGAACAGTGACATCTTCTGGTATCTGGCGGGCCTCGATCAGCCAGCGGGCGAAGT
>NZ_DDKU01000110.1:0-16087 GCF_002339775.1 Thalassolituus sp. UBA2590 | reverse complement strand
GTATCACCCTTGGGCTCAATGGCGGTATTGCGACGGAACACCGCAGCTACACGTGTTTCCACATTAGGTAGGTGATCTTTGAGTGTTGAGATCGCCTGACCGACCAGAGGGCCACCGTAATAGGCCCTAACAGCGACCAGCTGAACTTTACCGTCGGCAAAGTCGAGTACCTGCAGTGCCCCCGGAAACTCCAGCAGGCGGCGTATGTACTTTGTCACTACCTGCTCTGGCGAAATCAGTACATCAATCGGGAAGGCATCAACATTGAAGAGGTCGGTCTGCTTAAGGTAAGCGTTGGAGCGAATACGGGAAATCTTGGTGGGGGTTCTGAACAGCGTATACGCCACCTGACACGCGACCATATTGGTCTCGTCAGAATTCGTGACCGCCACCAGCATGTCAGCATCATCGGCCCCGGCGTCGCGCAGCACGTGCGGAAACGAACCATGACCATAAACGGTTTTAACATCGATACGGTCCTGCAGTTCGCGCAGGCGATCGGTGTCTGTGTCGATAATGGTGATATCGTTTTTCTCACTGGAGAGGTTTTCTGCCAGTGTTCCCCCGACCTGTCCGGCGCCAAGGATAATAATCTTCATATCAGCTCAGAGTCCCGTCTGCCTTCAGCAGTTATTGTCTGCAGTTTTGTGCAAGAGCGCGTAGTAGAAGCCGTCGTGTCCACGAGGCGTCGGAAATAACTGCCGCCCGGCAATGCAGGCGATTCCCCAGTCATTGTCCAGTGTAACGAGCGTTGCATCCGGATGCACATCAACAAAACGTACAATCTGCTCACTATTTTCCTGAGGCAGCACCGAGCAGGTAGCGTATAGCAAGCGTCCGCCCGGCTTCAGCATCTGCCAGGCGCGCTCTAAAATATCGGCCTGCACTTCAACCAACTGCGCAATGTCTTCGCGGCGGCGCAGCATGCGGATATCCGGATGGCGGCGGATCACGCCCGTTGCTGAACATGGTACATCCAGAAGAATGGCATCGAAACCCGGCTCATCGCCGCAGTAATCTTCCCACCAGGGTTCGTCCGAGCACATATCGACGCAGGCGATATCCGCACTCAGTCGCAGACGTTCAAGGTTTTCGTGCACACGCTCAAGTCGGGCTTCATCGGTATCCACCGCCATCAGGCGTATGTCTGCAGACTCAAGCAGGTGAGCGCTTTTACCACCCGGAGCAGCACAGGCATCGAGTACGCACTCACCATCTGCTGGCGCCAGTATCTGTGCTGCCAGCTGCGCAGCTTCGTCCTGTACGCTGACATCACCATCGGCAAACCCCGGCAGCGTAGTGACATCGCACGATGCCTCAAGGTAAATCGCTGAGCGGCTGTGTTCACCTGCGGTGGCCTCAATACCGGCTTCCTGTAAACGCCGTAGATACTCATCCCGGCTGACGTGACGCTGATTCACACGAAGGCATAGCGGGCCGCGCTCATTGTTAGCATCGAGGATCTGCGGCCATTGTTCAGGCCAGGCTTTGGTCAGCATTTTGACCAGCCATTTCGGGTGACTGGTTGCCGTTACAGGGTTGTCTTCCAGCAGTGGCAGTAAGCTCTCATACTCCCGGCCATAACGGCGCAGGCAGGCGTTGATGACCGGCTTTGCGTAGCCCTTGCCCATCTCTTCGCAGACATCGACTGTGGCATGTACTGCTGCATGAGGCGCTTTGCCTTGAATCACCAGCTGATAAAGCCCGACGATCATCAGAGCGTGAAGGTCCTGATCTTCCTCGGGAAAAGGGTTCTTCAACAGCATCTTAGTCAGCGCATTGAGCCGAAAGTACCAGCGACAGCTGCCTAACGTCAGGTCGCGAAAGAAACCCCGTTCGCTGTCTTCGATGCGATCTTCGAGCGAAGGAATCGCCTGATTGAGAGACTGCCCTGACATGACCGCAGCCACAGCAAGTGTCGCCGCATGACGCGGTGTTATGGCACTGGCTTTACCGCGCCCGTATAGATTCTGCATGATCAGAGCTCAGAAGAAAGTACGTAAAACGGCTGAAAAAGATTCGGCTGGCCGTTGATGATGTCGGCCACAGCCATGGGCTTTTTACCGGCAAGCTGTAGCTTGGTGAGTTTCAGCACACCTTCTTTGCAGGCAACTTCGATCCCGTCGGCAGAAACATGTGCAATCGTTCCCGGGGCCAGTTGCGTGGCTTTCTCCAGCGCGACAGCGGCATGAATCCGGATACGCTCATCACCTAGAAGGGTATAAGCCATAGGGAAAGGATTAAACGCGCGAACCCGGCGGGCCAGCTCGTCTGCAGATGCATCCCACTGAATCAGTGCTTCCTGCTTACTCAGTTTATGGGCATAGCAGGCAGCGGCGTCGTTCTGTTGCTCCGGCGTCAGGGTGCCTGCTTCAACATCCGTCAGCGTCTTCAGCAGTGCTCCCGGCCCCATCTCAGCCAGGCGGTCGTGCAGTGAGCCGCCGGTATCATCGAGATTAATTCCGGTCGTGACCTTACTCAGCATGTCGCCAGTATCCAGACCGACATCCATCTGCATGATAGTGATGCCTGTGACCATATCTCCGGCTTCGATACAGCGCTGAATCGGTGCGGCACCACGCCAGCGTGGCAACAGCGATGCATGAACGTTAAGACAGCCAAACTTCGGCGCATCCAGCACACTCTTCGGCAACAGAAGGCCGTAAGCCACCACCACCATAACGTCCGCATTGAGTGAACGGAGCGTATCGACATCGGCTTCGTCTTTGAAGTTAAGCGGCTGATACACAGGGATATCATGCTCAAGCGCAATCTGTTTTACCGGGCTGGGCTGAAGCTTTTTTCCACGCCCCGCCGGACGGTCTGGCTGACTGTAAACACCCACTACCTGATGCTCGCTGTTAACCAGCGCAGAGAGGTGAACGGCGGCGAAATCCGGCGTACCGGCAAAAACAATGCGTAAAGCCATGTATTAACGCTTCCCCTGACGGGCTTCGATTTTGTGTTTCTTATCCAGCTTACTTTTGATGCGATTACGCTTCATCGGAGAGATGTAATCGACCATCAGCTTACCTTCGAGGTGATCGACTTCGTGCTGAATGCATACCGCCAGCAGGCCGCGACATTCAAGCTCAAACGCGTCACCCTTGCGGTCGAGGGCTTTCACCAGGCAATGCTCAACCCGGGTCACGTCTTCATAGAAGCCAGGTACCGAGAGGCAGCCTTCCTGCATCGACTCCAGCTCGCCATCAAGCACGGTAATTTCCGGGTTGATAAACACCAGTGGCTCGCTTTTGTCTTCGGACACATCAATCGTGATGATGCGTTCATGAATGTTCACCTGGGTGGCTGCCAGGCCGATGCCGGGTGCGTCGTACATGGTTTCAAACATGTCGTCGACGATTTTCTGCACTCGTGCGTCGACCTCTTTAACAGGTTGTGCAACGGTTCGCAGACGTGGGTCCGGGAATTCCAGAATATCTAGTATGGCCATGAGAAATGCGTTACTTATGGAATTTTATGGTAGTGACTTGCTAATATGGCCGCGTGGCAGCCAATTCAACGTCACCCTGAACGCTAATAATAAAGGGAATAAAGGATGAGCAAAACCATCAAACGACTCCTCGTTGCAGGTTTGATGTGCCTTTCAGCCGGTGCAAGCGCACTGGAACTCAGAGCTGACGCCCCTGAGCGCTATACGGTACAAAAGGGTGACACCCTCTGGGATATCGCAGAACGCTTCACTGGCAACGCTTGGGAATGGCCTGAAATCTGGTACCAGAACGACCAGATCAACAACCCTCACCTTATCTACCCTGGCGACATGATCGGCCTGATTGACGTAGATGGCCAGAAAAAACTAACTGTAATGGAGCGCGGACAAGCATCCCGCACCGTTAAACTACGCCCGGGCGACGTGAAAATGTCTCCTTCGGCACGTGTTCAACCTATCGAAGCCGCCATTGCCGCCATCCCGATGGATGCGATTCAGGGTTTCCTGCGTGATCACCGCATCGTTGAACCAGAAGAGCTCGCGAAAGCCCCTTATATTGTCAGCGGTGCCGACGGTCGCGTTCTGATGGGCGCCGGAACCAAGGTGTACGCACGTGGCAAAGTGGACGGCCAGCTGGCTTCTGCTTACGGCATTTTCCGTAAAGGCGACGTCTTTGTTGATCCAGTCACTGACGAAGTACTGGGTATGGAAGCCACCGATATCGGTAAGGCTTCAGTTGAAACCGTTGAGGGCGATGTCATCACCCTGATGCTGGAGAAAACTAACCAGCAGGTTTCGACCCGCGACCGTCTGCTCGAAACAGAAGACCGCGAACTGAAATCCCGTTTTATTCCTAAGGCTCCGGGTCAGCGTATTGCTGGTGAGATTCTGGCAGTGACCAATGGTGTATCTCACGTCGGACAGTTCGATGTTGTTGCTCTTAACCGCGGTGAGCGCGACGGCATGGACGTCGGGCATGTCATGCTGATCAAGAAAGCGGGCGAAGTAGTCTACGACCCGGTTGAGAAAGAGAAGATTCGTCTGCCAGCAGAGGATGCCGGTAGCATGATGGTTTTCCGTGTGTACGAAAAAATGTCCTATGCGCTGATCATGCGCGCTCAGCGTCCGCTGAAAGTAGGCGATTACTTTGAGTCACCGAAAATCTGACAATTTCTGAATGACCAATCACAGACTCACGCTTTGACGAGGTGAGTCTGGCAGGCCACGGAGGCCGCATGTCCATGGATGGACTCACATACGCACCCGATAGCTCCAACGGCGACTCTGCCGCTCCTCATCCTGACCGAAGTACACTGCTCGCCTGGTGGCGTTTACGCAGTATTTCTGGCGTGGGCAATATCGCCCTAAACGAAATACGCAGTCGCCTGACGAATCCGGAAGCCCTGTCACAATGCAGCCCTCGGGACCTTATCCAGCTTGGCCTGAAGCCCGAACAGGCAGACCGCTGGCACAATGACGCCGCACTCAGCCGCGGCTTTGAAATATTGGAAGACTGGTGCCAGCACCCGAATCAAGGCGTATTGCTGGCAGGTACCGCAGGCTACCCCGAATCCCTGAATATACTCCGCGATGCGCCCATTTTTCTCTGGTATCGAGGCAATCTGAGCGCACTGCAGCAACCCGCGATTGCAATGGTTGGCAGTCGAGGGGCATCTGCAAGCGCCCTCGAATGGACGATAGATACCGCGGCTGAACTTGCCTCTGCCGGAATGGCTGTGGTCAGTGGACTGGCGCTTGGTATTGATGGCGCAGCGCATCGCGGTGCGGTATCGACAGGAGCAACCATTGCCGTGATGGGAACCGGGCCCGATATTATTTATCCGGCAAAACATCGTAGCCTGGCGGCTAGTATCGTGGAGCATGGCCTGTTGCTGAGTGAATTCAGCCCCGGCACCAAAGCTCAGGCGCGCCACTTTCCATCCCGTAATCGCATCATCAGTGGTCTGAGTAGCGCGACCCTTGTGGTCGAGGCCGGGATCAAAAGCGGCACCATGATTACTGCCCGAATGGCCGCCGATCAGGGCAGAGATGTGTTGGCAGTACCGGGAGCACTCGGCAACCCACTCAGCCGGGGGCCGCACCAACTGATTCGCGAAGGCGCGCTACTTGTCGAAAACGCGCAGCAAATCCTTGAGGCCACGCTTTCAACCGGCATGTCATTTCAGCAGCTACCCGAGCAGATACCTCAGCAACCTTCGCTCACAGGCTTTACTGATACAGCTGAAAACCCTTCGCACACCCAAAGCACCAATGACCTGGCCACGCCCAGCGCCGAGGCTCCTGAACTGCTCAATCACATTGATTTTAATCCGACGCCGGTCGACGTGATTGCTCTTCGCAGCTCACGCCCAATATCTGAGTTGCTCGGAGAACTTCTGATGCTGGAACTTGAAGGCTGGCTGTTACAGGCACCGGGCGGATACTGCCGGGTACGGTGAAATCCTTATACCGCGAATGGTAAAGCGTCCGGCCTGATCTACACTTTATCGAATGAGGAGGAGATACCGATGAACCAGACCGCCGTTGCCACACAGTCAGATGTGGCAGGAAGCTATCTTACCTTCCATCTGCCACGGGCAAAGTACGCTCTACCCGTGGATTCGATTCAGTACATCACCACACTGGATGCAATCGACCCGCATGATGTGCCCGGCGGCAAATCTGGCATTCGTCGTATGTTCACCTACGAAGGGACACAGATACCTCTGTTTAATTTCAGCCGTCTGATCGGCTCAACCTCGCAACTCGAAGAATGTGAACAGCTAATCTCAATGCTGAAGCAACGCCGCCAGGACCACATTGACTGGATTACAGCGCTCGAACACAGCATCAATCATGGCGAAGAATTCAAAAAAGCAGCTGACCCTCATCTTTGCGCTTTTGGTCTCTGGTACGACAAGTACAAAGCGCATGACGAAGAATTACGCAAAATCATGGCTCAGTTCGATGAGCCACATAAGCGCATCCATTCTCTGGCGACCCGGCTGCTGAAAATGGCGCATGAAGAAGATAAAGCCGAAGAGGCCAACCGCATTCTGAATGACGAGAAGCACTCCACCCTGAAGGTGTTATTACGATTATTTGATCAGGCAACCGCACGCCTCGAAGAAATGCTTAAGCCCGTGGTGGTGATATTGCGGGCAGCAGGCAGAACCTACGGTATTGAACTCGACTCGATTGATCAGATTATCGAGTTCGACAATCGCCATTGGCTCCCTGATGAGGAGCAGGAACTGCAACATGCCTGCTACGATGGTTTTTTGCAGAAAAACGAAGGCGAGTTATTCATCCGCCTGGAACCGGCTCATCTGACCAAATAGAAACAAGCTAAGTAGAAACCAGGTAGACTACTAACCCTCGCGCTTAACTGAGCCTCGCTGTACACAGTATGGGCTTTGCTCCAGCATCGGATGGATTCTCCCCAGAGCAGGCCGTAGCTTTACTGTCTAAGCTGCCAAAATAACAGGTTACCTTATTCACCATGCCTTACCTCAAGGTCGCCTCCTTGCCGCCACGCCGGGCTTGAGGTAGGGTTCCGCAATCTTTTCAATCAAAGTTACCGGAACCCTTCTGTGAATCCCTGGCATTTACATCAGGCCCTGCGTTGTATCCGCTCTGGTGGCGTTATTGCCTATCCGACGGAAGCTGTCTGGGGCCTCGGTTGCGACCCGACCGATAAGCAGGCAGTGCATAGAATCCTTGATCTGAAATCACGCCCTGAGCATAAAGGCCTCGTACTGGTAGGCTCATCGCTGGAGCAGTTTCAGGACTGGATCAAGCCATTGTCCGACGACGATAGAAACACCGTCATGGCCACCTGGCCCGGCCCGGTGACCTGGGTTCTGCCCTGCCATGATTCGGTACCTGTCTGGTTGCGTGGCAAACACAGCAGTCTCGCTATCCGGATCAGCGATCATCCGATGGTGCGCGCACTCTGCAATGAAGTGGGCCCTTTGGTGTCTACCTCAGCGAATCCGGCAGGTAAAGAACCCGCCCGAACACTGTTGCGCGTCAGGCAGTACTTCCCGTCAGGTATCAATTGCCTGCTACCCGGTGCGCTGGGCGGACGACGCCAACCCTCTGAAATCCGAACACTCGACGGCCAGCGCTTGCGCTGAGCAACTCAGGAGACCCAATGGCCAACACTTCATGTGATATTCAGGCAGTAAAATCTTTCCTGCTCGACCTGCAGGACAGAATCTGTGCCGCGCTCGAAGCGGCAGACGGAAAAGCCACCTTTGTCGAAGACGCCTGGGACCGCGAAGAGGAAGGTAACAACCCGATGGCGCTCACTGGCGGCGGTCGTACACGAGTGATCACCGGCGGCACCATCGAAAAAGGCGGTGTAAATTTCTCGCATGTTCGCGGCGCCAAACTGCCAGCATCAGCCACGGCTAACCGCCCTGAACTTGAAGGTCGTAGTTTTCAGGCGATGGGGGTCTCTCTGGTGATCCACCCAGAGAACCCGTACATCCCGACCTCGCACGCTAACGTACGTTTCTTCGTCGCCGAGAAAGAAGGTGAAGAGCCTGTCTGGTGGTTTGGCGGAGGCTTCGACCTCACGCCTTATTACCCATTTGAAGAAGATGTGGTGCATTGGCACCAGGTGTCTAAAGACCTGTGCGTCCCATTCGGAGAAGATATTTACCCGAAATACAAAAAATGGTGCGACGAGTATTTCTTCCTGAAACATCGGAATGAAACCCGTGGCGTTGGTGGCCTCTTCTTCGATGACCTGAACAGCTGGGATGGCAAAGTCGACTTTGAGCGCAGTTTCGCCTTTATGCAGGCGGTCGGCAATGGCTATATTGATGCGGTGGTCCCCATCATAGAGCGTCGCAAAGACATGTCCTGGGGCGAACGGGAGCGTAAGTTTCAATGCTACCGACGAGGCCGTTACGTCGAATTCAACCTGGTGTTTGACCGCGGCACTATTTTTGGCCTGCAAACCGGCGGGCGCACGGAGAGCATCCTGATGTCGATGCCCCCTGTCGCGCATTGGGATTACGACTGGAACCCTGAACCAGGTAGCCCCGAAGAACGCCTTTACAAAGATTTTCTGCCTCACCGGGACTGGGTGTAGTACCGGCAGCAGTAAGGAGACGCAATGACCGACCTCTATGCGGTAGTCGGCAATCCGATCTCGCACAGCAAGTCACCTGATATTCAGAATGCCTTTGCTGAGCAGACCGGTGAGGACTTATTTTACAAAACGCTGCTGGCACCATTGGATGACTTCGAGGGTGAAGTCAGACGCTTTATTGAACACGGTGGCAGCGGATTAAACGTGACGGTTCCCTTCAAAGAGAATGCCTACCGCTTAGCAAATGAATTAACCGCCCGTGCTAAACGCGCAGAGGCGGTTAATACGTTAAAGAAGATGCCTGATGGTACGTTGCTCGCCGACAATACCGACGGTGCTGGTCTGGTCAGAGATCTGATGATTAACCACTCGGTGGTTCTGGAGGGAAAACGCATCCTTATCCTCGGCGCCGGAGGTGCTGTTCGGGGAGTACTGCAACCACTTCTGGAGCAACAGCCCGCAGGGGTCGTCATTGCCAACCGTACCGAATCAAAAGCGCAGACGCTGGCAAAAGATTTTGCCGACCTCGGTCGTGTTTCAGCCTGTGGCTTTACCGATATCGACGGCAGTTTTGATCTGATTATCAACGGCACATCTGCCAGTCTGGCTGGCGAAATGCCGCCGATACCTGTATCGGTCATCCATCAGAATACAACGACCTACGACATGATGTATGGAAGCAATACGACCGTGTTTAACCAGTGGGCTGAAGATCACGGTGCTCTTCGCACCATCGATGGTCTGGGCATGCTGGTCGAGCAAGCCGCTGAGGCATTCTATGTCTGGCGCGGGGTACGCCCCCAGACTGCGCGGGTGATGCAATCGTTACGGAATGAACGTCGCCGCTAAGCCTGTTTACAGCAAGCAGTAAAATAAGGGTATCCGGATTAAGTGGTTGATGATCCCCTCTGATCCACCAAAACCTTAATCCTCCCAGAAGGTTGATAGATCGACGCCGTAGTTCTTCTCGGCCTCGGGGAGACCCATGCTGTAGGTCATGGTGGCCTTGCCCAGGAACGGAGATTCCTTGGTCTGTGGCGTCTTCTTCTTGTGCTTGGTGGTGTAGAGCATCCGGGCCCGCATCACCTCGAATGAATAGCCCCGGCCATCGCGGTTCTTGTCCTTGGCCAGCCGGTTGATCGACTCCGTGAAGGCGTTGGTGATTGGGATGTCGGTCTCGAAGTAGGTCAGCACCTCCTCACGCCAGCCACTGACGGCGCTAACGAGATCCTTCCAGACCTCCTTCTGCCCCTGCGGGATGCCGTCAACCCAGGCAGCCAACGCCTTCTCAGCATCCCGCCGGGTGGCACAGCCCCAGATGTGGTAGAACCGCTCCTTGTGCTCATAGGCTGCCAGGAGCTGGGGGAAGGCCCCTGTCCAGGTTTCCATGATGAGACGCTCGCGGTCTGAGACGTCGTGAGCCGATTAGCAATTGACTTAATAGTTACAAAGCCATAAAGTTTCGCCCGAACGTAATATTAATGATTGTCACTTACATTTCGAAAAACAAATGGTAATGGAGATTAACCACATGTTTAAACCTTCCCGCTTATCACTGGCCGTGGCTGTCAGCCTTGCCCCGGGCGCCAGTTGGGCAGTCGGCGATGATCAGCCCCAGATGCTTGAACCCATGGAAATCATTGGCGATGCGTCCGCAGCCCAGACCTTGCCAGGGTCAGGCTACGTCGTTGGTGAGGCGCAGTTGAAAACCGAGGTTGAGACCGACATCAACCAGGTGCTGAAAACCGTCCCGGGCGTCTATGTGCGGGAAGAAGAAGGCCTGGGCCTGCGCCCCAATATCGGCATCCGCGGCGCCACGGCCGAGCGCAGCAGTAATATTACCCTGATGGAAGATGGCATTCTGATCGCACCGGCGCCCTACTCCAATCCGGCCGCCTATTATTTTCCGACACTGAAGCGCATGTCCTCGCTGGAAGTACTCAAGGGTGCCCCGCTGCTGCGCTATGGCCCGCAAACCACCGGTGGTGTCATCAACCTGATTTCCACACCCATTCCCGATCAGCGGCAGGGCTATGTTGAGACAGTCACCAACGACCGCGGCTCCACCGACGTTCATGTAACCTATGGTGACACGGTCGGCGACTGGGGCTACCTGCTTGAGACCGTCCAGCGCTCCGCGAAAGGCTTCAAGGAGATTGACCGCAGTAACCGCGATACCGGCTTTGATATCGAAGACTATGTCGGCAAGCTGCGCTGGCAGGGAGAGCGCCAGAGCGTGACCGCCAAGCTGCAATACTCCGAGGAAACCTCCAACTCCAGTTACCTCGGCCTGACCGATGCGGACTTCAGCCAGGATCCGAACCGGCGTTACGGGTTGTCCAGCATCGACCAGATGAACAATACCCACTCCGGTATCACCCTGACCCATCAGTTCGACTGGAGTAATACCGTAAGCAGCACGGCCACCCTCTATCGCAACGACTTCAAGCGGAACTGGTTCAAGCTCAGCGGCGGCGGAAGCATCATCGACTCGGCAAACGGCGGCGACGCCAATGCCCAGGGTATTCTGGACGGCACAGTTGACGCCAGCGGCCTGGATTACAAAAACAACGCCAGGGACTACCTGTCCGAGGGCGTGCAGGTAAACTTTGATGTCGACATGGGCAGCCACCAGTTTGATTTCGGCGCCCGCTACCACGAAGATGAAATGGATCGTTTCCAGCCGGTCGATGTTTATGACCAGGTCAACGGCTCTCTGGTGTTCCAGAACACTGTCGCCCCCACGGGCAGCGATAATCGCTTTGAGACCGGCGAAGCCCTGAGCTTCTGGGCACTCGACAAGTGGCAGGCGACGGACAAGCTCAATATCAACCTCGCTCTGCGCTACGAGGATGTACAGACCAGCCGCACCCAATACGCGGATCCCGGCCGCACGACCGTCGACAGCACCCGCGCCAATGACAGTGCTGAACTCCTGCCCGGCGCTTCCTTTACCTATGACCTGTCCCAAAGCTGGCAGGTTCTGGGTGGCGTGCACCGGGGTTTCTCCCCTCTCGGAGGTGGTGCCAGGGCAAACGAAGATCCGGAAACCAGCAAGAACTGGGAGGCCGGCCTCCGGTACTTTGGCAATGCGTTCTTCGCGGAAATGATCGGCTTCTACAGCGACTTCTCCAACAAGGCCGAAAACTGTTCCGTGGGCTCGCCGTGCAGCAATGGCGCCACCTCTGGCAGTTTTGTAACCGGCGAGGCTGAAATTTCCGGTGTTGAGTTCCAGCTCCAGACCGGCACCCGGGCAGGCGAGTTCTACCTTCCGGTCAGCCTTACCTACACCTTTACCCAGGCGGAAATCAGCAAGGACAATGCCGCTTCGGGCCTGAAAAAAGGCGATCAGCTCAAGGACGTACCTGAAAACCAGATGAGCTTCCGGACAGGCATGGAACACCCGAGTGGCTGGGACAACTACCTTGTGGCCACCTACGTCGATGAGATGTGTGCCAGCGCAGGATGCAACAACACCGCCACGAAACTGGACGAGACCGAGTCCCTGTTCCTGGTCGACTTCATCAGCCGTTACGCGCTGACCGCCAGTGCCGATGTCTTCCTGAAAGTGGACAACCTGTTCGATGAACGGCAAATTGTTGCACGTTTGCCCGATGGCGCCATGGCTAACCTGCCGCGCACCGCTTCACTGGGGATCAGCGTTAATTTCTGATCAACAACCCAAGGCCAACTGATCGGCGGCGAGTTCGCCTTTGCATTCCCTCTCTGTCATAGCCCCGGTTTCCAACCGGGGTTTTCTGGCTATGAGAGACCTAACAACCTAATCCCGACAGACTGCCAGACGACTCCACGTGCGCGTCGGTGCGCCCCTTTTTCAGGAATTGATTATTGCCAGATAGCTATGTACACAGAAACTTCAGATGAACTCTATTCAGGGCGGGGCAGAATCGAGTAGGAGGGGGAGTCGCCTCCCCCGTCCTCTCACACCACCGGGCAAACGGATCCGTACCACGGCGGTTCCTGTCCCCCATTATCGGGCTGAGCTTCGTTCCGCTGAATTCGCTCGCCTGTGTGCTCTGAGCGCTTCGACAGTCTTTGGGCTTCCGGCCCGCCATACAGTTATCGAGAGCCCTCCGGGGAGGCTTCTGCTCGTACACATCAGAGAGTGGTCAACTATCCACTCGTGACAGGTTCAGCCCTTCAGCTCTTGGTTAGAGAGCCTAATATGGCCTCTGCTGACTCCTGTTCGCCCATCCCGACACCTCACGGTGCTTCAAGTGTGGTTATGTAGGGCCTATCAACCAGTTAATCCGTTGTGAGTTTTGCTTGTCGCCCACCTTTCAATTTCGCATAGCAACCAGATAATCCGGATACCCTAAAATAAAAAGCCCGACTGCCATCCGACAGCCGGGCTTCTTATTCGCTAACGTTTATCGGATATCCTGAAAAGCGATTGAGTAAACGGTCGTCGTACCGCTGACTTCATTACCGACTGCAATGAAGTGCTTTCCTTCACGAGTAAAGTACTCAATAGACTCAGGGCCAAGATCCCCCGCATCAACACTGTATGTGTCGTTGTCGCACTCTGTACCATCAACCACAGTGCAGACAGGTGCATCAAAGTCGCGGTTGTTCAGATAGCTCTGATACACAGGTTCAGTTGGGTCAGTAATGTCGAACACCATCACGCCACCCTGACGCTCCAGACCAACGAACGCAAAGAAGCGGTCACCGATCTCAGCGACTTCAATGGCTTCTGGTTCAGTACCTTTGTCATCAGAGCGGTCGTCGCCTGAGCCGTTCTCGTCATTCGTCGAGTTAAAGTCATCTGGATCTGCATCGTATACTTCCTTGGCAATCACATCACCACTGTCATAAACGAGGTCGCCTGCTGCGTCCCAGATCGAGAATGAACGGGCACCGAAGGTCACGATGTCATCACCGGCTGCGTATTCCGCCTGATCAGTCGTTACTTTGATACGCTTCAGTTGGTCATTGTCATCCAGTGCCGCCTTAAGAGGATGTGCGTCTGCAACCAGCTCTTCGATATCACCACCACGGGCTTCATCAATCCACGAGATGCAATCGTCTTCTTCGTTGGCGTAGGCATCAGCGTCTTCATCTTCACCACCCGGTGCGAAGTCATCGCCATCCCACTCATGACCAGCAGCATCACAGGCCTGCTGAGTCGTCTCGTAGATGTACTCACGACCGTCGCCTTCGTTAGCGGTAAGGATGTAGGTCGCGCCGTCGATCTCTACGCTAACGATGGTGTCTGGCATATAGAGGCCTACCAACTGTTCGTAGCTGGCGAACTCACCCGTGCCGTCGTCTTTGTTAGATGCGTCCAGCTCATTGCCCGATTCTGAATTCCAGGACTTTTTACCCAGCCCCTTCATTCCTTCAACACGAGCGTCAGCCACATCAATAATCGCGACCGCGTTGTTTTCCTGCATAGCAACCCAGGCAACAGAAGCATCGGCGTTTAATGCCAGATACTCAGGCTCCAGATCCTGTGCAACTGTGGTGCCCGCAGGCCCGGGCAGACGGACGTCCGCAGGGACTTCATCGGCACGGCTGCCGCCCACGTTAAAGTCCGCAAAGCTGACCTGAGAGACAACGGCGTCATCCGGGCCAAAACCGTTCTGCAGGTCAACGATAGTGACAGAACCCTCAGGGTCATTGGTGTAATCGCCGCTCGGCTCACCTTCGTTAGCGGTCAGGATATAGCGTGCATCCTCAGAGAGGGTCACCATATCTGGCAGAGCACCTGCCATATAAGTGCCAATCAATTCCAGAGTATCTGAGCGGTACAGAGCAATCAGGCCAGCGTCCTGCTTAGTCGCCGCTTCGATGGCCACGGCTACCAGACCCTGTTTCGCCGACACACTGTTAGCCGCGCCAATTTCTATCCCCGCCGCAGTGGCTGCAGCAGAAAGGTTGATCGTGCCGTGCTTACTTGGCGCGCTTGTGGTCTGCGCCAGAGAGAGGACGTCAACGGTCGCGTCTTCTGCGTTCACGACATACAGTTTGTCGGAGCACTTGTCGTACGAAACGATCTCAGCAGACGCCGTATCGAACTCATTGCCAGACACATAGGTATCAACCACTGACAGCTCAAGAGTGCCCGCCACGGAGGTATCGGTTGCCGTCGTAACGGTTTCACACTCGATTCCAAGATCCGCCAGCTTAGGGCTGTTATTGGTTTCGCTACCTGCATCTGTGTTCGTGTCGGTATTGGTATCCGTATTTGCGTTGTTATTACTGTTGTTACTATCGTCGCCGCCGCACGCTGCCAGAGTCGCTGCGAGAATCGCAGGCACAATGATCTTCAATGCGGGCGCTGTCAGAGATGTTTTCATCGTCTTCCCCAGAGTCACATATTTATCAGTGACGCAGGATGACCGAGAATTATTTCAGCTTAGTGACAACTCCCTCACAGGAATCGGTGGCTATGGACACCCACAAAAAACGGGAGCCGAAGCTCCCGTTTCTAACCTACTAACTAGCCAATCATCTGTCCAACATACGGCTTATTCGAACGAACCGTTGTGGTAGATTTCCTGAACATCTTCAAGGTCGTTGATCAGTCCGGCGAAACGCTCAAACTGCTCAACGTCATCCCCTGCAATCGGATGTTCCATGGTTGGCAGATAAGTAATCTCTTCAACTTCGAAGTCGATATCCGGATTCATCTCCTGCAGAGCGGTTTTGGTTTTGAAGAACTCTGTCGGTGGAACAAGAACAGTGATCATGCCATCTTCGCACTCGATGTCAGACACATCGACATCGGCCATCATCAGAGCTTCGAGTGCCGCTTCTTCGTCGTCACCAGCAAAAACGAACATGGCACGATGGTCGAACATGTGCGACACAGAGCCCTGTGTGCCCAGCTTGGCTTTGCACTTCGAGAACACACCACGGATCTCACCGAAGGTACGATTCGCGTTATCGGTCAGAGCGCTGATCAGTACCATGGCGCCGCCCGGAGCAATACCCTCATAAAGAGCCGGCTGGAAGTCTTCTCCGGTTCCACCACTGGCTTTATCCAGTGCTTTCTCGATCACGTGGCTTGGCACCTGATCCTTCTTCGCGCGGTCAATCAATGAACGCAGAGCCAGGTTACCTGAAGGGTCTGTACCACCGGCTTTTGCCGTTACATAAATCTCACGGCCATACTTGGAGTAGACTTTGGTTTTTGCAGCGGCCGTTTTGGCCATTGATTCTTTACGGTTCTGATACGCGCGGCCCATAGGAATTGCTTCTTGTGGCTGATTTAAAAAAGCCGATTGTACCCGCAGGCGTCGGGATTGTCAGTTTTCTGAAGAAGGCGCTGAATCGCTCTTCTCATTAGCAGGGAATTTATTCGAGCGCCCTGCCAGATAATTCTCCCGGAAGACATCGAAATACGCCTGTAAACGACGGGCTGCCTCCCGGTGACCAAGGCGTTCCAGCAAGGGGATTGCAACTTCGGCAGTTCCCAATTGATGATCGCGCACCGCAACACGCAGGCGATACTCAGACAGAGCTTCTGGCTCTACGGCTATCACCGGCAACGATTCGAGCCA